>NZ_JBFBEA010000014.1:0-268628 GCF_040683495.1 Streptomyces sp. NPDC093544
CCCACCCCCCGCTCTTCCTATCTCTCCCCGGGTTCGGACAACCGCCGGGGGCCCCGGTGCGGAACCTCCGCACCGGGCCACCGGTCTGTAGTACCGGACCCGGCTCAGCCGGCCACCTCGGACCGGTCCCCGCCCCACAGCGTGTGGAACGAGCCCTCACGGTCCGTGCGCCGGTAGGTGTGCGCACCGAAGAAGTCCCGCTGTCCCTGGGTGAGCGCGGCTGGCAGGCGCTCGGCGCGCAGGGCGTCGTAGTAGGCGAGAGCCGCCCCGAAGCCGGGCGTCGGCACTCCCTGGCGGGTCGCGGCGACCAGTACCTCGCGCCAGTCGTCCTGCGCCGCGGCGATCTCCTGCGCGAACGTCTCGTCGGACAGCAGGCTCGGCAGGTCGGGGCGGGTGCCGTAGGCGGCCCGGATACGGTCCAGGAAGGCCGCGCGGATGATGCAGCCGCCGCGCCAGATCGCGGAGACCGCGCCGAGGTCGATGTTCCAGTCGTACTCGTCGCTGCCCGCGGCGATCTCGTGGAAGCCCTGCGTGTACGACACGATCTTCGACGCGTACAGCGCCTGCTCCACCCGGTCCGCGAACGCCGCGGCCTCCGCCTCGCCCAGCGGGGAGGCCGTGGGCCCGGCGAGCCCGCGGGACGCGTCCCGCAGCGCCGCGTGGCCCGAGATCGAGCGGGCGAAGACCGCCTCCGCGATACCGGACACCGGAACGCCCAGGTCCAGCGCGATCTGCACGGTCCAGCGGCCGGTGCCTTTCTGCTCCGCCTGGTCCACCACCACGTCGACGAAGGGCTTGCCCGTCGCCGCGTCCACGTGCGACAGGACCTCGGCCGTGATCTCGATCAGATAGGAGTCGAGCCGTCCGGTGTTCCAGGTGCGGAAGATGTCGGCGATCTGCGCGGGGGAGTAACCGGCCACATCACGCAGCAGTTGGTACGCCTCGCCGATCAGCTGCATGTCCGCGTACTCGATGCCGTTGTGCACCATCTTCACGAAGTGCCCGGCGCCGTCAGGGCCCACGTGCGTCACACAGGGCGCCCCGTCCTTGGCCTTCGCGGAGATCTTCTCCAGCATCGGACCGAGGGAGTCGTACGACTCGACAGGACCGCCCGGCATGATGCTCGGCCCGTTCAGCGCGCCCTCCTCGCCGCCCGAGACGCCCATGCCGACGAAGTGGATGCCCTGCTCGCGCAGGTCGGCCTCCCGGCGCCGGGTGTCCGCGAAGTGGGCGTTGCCGCCGTCGATGATCATGTCGCCGGGCTCCAGGAGCGGGGCGAACTCCTGGATCACCGCGTCGGTCGGCTCGCCCGCCTTCACCATGATCACCAGGCGGCGGGGACGCTCCAGCGCCTCCACGAACTCCTTCGCGGTCTCGGCCGCCACGAAATCGCCCTCGTGACCGAACTCCTCCACCAGCGCGTTCGTCCGTGCCACGGTGCGGTTGTGCAACGCGACGGCATAGCCGTTGCGTGCGAAGTTGCGGGCGAGATTGCGCCCCATGACCGCGAGACCCGTGACGCCGATCTGGGCTGAAGTGCTCATACCGTTGACTCCCATAGCTGCTGTAAGTCGGTAGTGCCGTGCTGCCAGCCAGTATTGCGCCGCCGTGGCTGTGTCACCTGACTTGGCGGTGTTCTGTACGCAGCGGAGGCCCCACTCGCCTCAGTGGTCGCGTAACCATGGTGGATTCCGGGTCACTTGAGGCGATGGGTCGGCTGATTGCCCTCTTGTCATGGCCTGTTCGCAGCGTTTACTTTTGCCGCTCCTGAGCATGTCGAGGGGGCTCCTTCATGGCCATACGAGGCCGGCACCGCCGGTATCAGCCGAACAGGATCAACCGCGCCTCCCTCACCGTCACGGCAGGCGGCGCGGGTATCGCGCTCCCGCTCGTCGGAACCAGTGTCGCCCACGCGGCCGACGTGAGCACCTGGAACAAGGTGGCGGCCTGCGAGTCCAGCGGCGACTGGAACATCAACACCGACAATGGCTATTACGGTGGGTTGCAGTTCAGCCAGTCCACCTGGGAGGCGTACGGCGGCAACGTCTACGCACAGCGTGCGGATCAGGCCACCAAGGACCAGCAGATAGCCATCGCGGAGAAGGTGCTCAAGGGCCAGGGGCCCGGCGCCTGGCCGGTGTGCTCCGCCCGCGCCGGTCTGACCCGGGGCGGCGACACCCCCGACATCAGCCCTGCCCCGGCCACTTCCCAGAGCACCAAGAGCCCCCAGAGCGCCAAGCGCACCGTGCAGGACGTGCAGCCGCAGACCACGCCCCAGTCGCGGGCGGGCACCGCCGAGATGTACACCGTCATCCACGGCGACACACTCTCCGGTATCGCCGACTCCCGGGACGTCCAGGGCGGCTGGCAGCAGCTCTACACCGCGAACCGCACGACCGTGGGCTCCGACCCGGATCTGATCCTCCCGGGGCAGCGGCTGAGCCTGCGCGACACGGCTTCCGGAACGGGCACCGGCGGCGCCTCCGCCTCGACGTCCACCACGCCCAAGAAGCCCGCGACGAAACCGAAGTCGACAGCGACGACTCCGAAGCCGAAGACGACCCCGAAGCCCAAGACGACCTCGAAGTCCACGACGGATACGGCCGACAAGAAGACGTCCACCCTCGTCGCCCCCGTGGACGCCGCCACCGGCACGGCTTACCACGCCACCGGATCCTCCTGGTCGAAGGGCTACCACACGGGCGTCGACTTCCCCGTGCCCACCGGCACGTCCGTGAAGTCGGTCGCGGCCGGCAGTGTCGTCAGCGCCGGCTGGGGTGGCTCCTTCGGCTATCAGGTGGTCGTCCGGCACGCCGACGGCCGGTACACGCAGTACGCCCATCTGTCCGCGATCTCCGTGAAGGCCGGGCAGAGCGTGGCGGGCGGCCAGCGCATCGGGCGCTCCGGGTCCACCGGCAACAGCACGGGCCCGCATCTGCACTTCGAGGTGCGGACGGGGCCCGGCTTCGGTTCTGACGTCGACCCGGTCGCCTACCTGAGGTCGGGCGGCGTCAGGATCTGACTCGGGTGCGGTGGTGGTTGATGAACGGCAGGGGTACGTAGGGCGCGCCGTACAGAGCGGTGTAGTAGGGCAGTTGGTCCGGCGGCTCCGCGTCCTCGGGCGTGCTCTCCGACGCGGGCGCCGGTAGGGGACCCGGTACGAAAATGTCCTCGCGGGCCGCGCCGACCGGGCCGACGGGCTGCTCGGGAAGCGCCGAGAGCAGCCCCTCGACCGCCGACTCGGCATGGGACTCGCCGGCCGGTTCGGCAACCGTCAGTGCGGCGGATGGAACCGGGATCGACTCAATCGGTACAGCAGCCGAGCTGTCCGCGAGCTCGGCTGATACCGGCGCGCGCCGTGTGCCGCCGATCCGCTCTGTCGTGAGCAGGATCAGGCCACCCGCCGCGACGACCCCGCAGCCCAGTGCGAGAACGGTGCCCGTCGTGCCGTAGCGGAAGGTTTCTCCGAACATCGTGATGCCGACGGCGGCCGCCATGACGGGGTTCACGACCGTCAGCGTGGCCAGCGGCGCGGCGAGACCGGCGCCTTTGTACGAGGCCTGCGACAGCAGCATTCCGGCCGTCGCGAAGACACCGATCACGGCGAGGCTGGGGAGGTCGGCCAGCGAGACCTGGTTCGTCCAGTCCACCGCGACCGTCTTCGTGAACACCGAGGACATACCGAAGGCGATGCCCGCCGCGACCGCGAGCAGCACACTGCGCACGGCCGGATGCCGGTGCGCGGCGCGTCCCGCCACCATGAGCGCCACCACGGCGCCGCCGGTCACCACGGCCAGCACCACGCGCTGGGTGCTGCCCAGGGAGTGTGAGTCCGTGGAGCCGACCAGCGACAGCAGGCCCGCGAGGCCCACCGTGGCCATGATCGCGCCGCGCCAGGCGGTCGCCCCGGCCTTGCGGCCGACGAACAGGGCCGCCATGGGAAGGGCGAACACGATGGTCAGCGCGCCCAGCGGCTGCACCAGGCTCAGCGGGCCGTAGGCGAGCGCCACCACGTGCAGCAGCCCGCCGAGGCCGTTCAGCGCCACCGCGGCCCACCAGATCGGCCTGCGCAGCGGCGCGTACGTCTGCTCCGGGGAGGTCACCGCGACCTGCTCCTGCACGATCGCTCCGCCGGCGTACGCGACGGCGGAGACGAACGAGAGCAACACGGACAAAGCGAGGGCGCTCATGAGTCCCTCCTCTGCGTACGGCGGGGGCGCGGTGCCCGGCGCCACGAACGGTCGGCTTCCATGGTGACTACGATGCCCCGCGAAACTGTTCGCGTCGTCGTACCTGAGCAGTCATTGGGTCCTACTGCCGATGGAGTACGAATCGCCATCTGTCATACCCAAGGTGGGCGACAGAGGAGGCGGGCCCACTGGTGGGACCCCCTAGGGGACTTGGTACTACTGCTCTTCGTGGACCTCGACCCCCAGCTCGCGGCGCTCGGCCCGCTCGGCGGCTTCTTCGTACTACGCACCGGCGTACCGCCGCGCGGCCCGCTGCCCACGCTCGCGCAGGCGTACACGGCACCACGACTCGACACCGGCCACGATGTTTACGCGGATCCGATAACTTTCCGGATTCATAAGGTCGCGCAGAGTATCCAGGCGCCCGAACCGCGGATCGCCGTCTCGGTGGCGCACCAGGCCCTCGCCGCCCGCCTGTGGTCCGTCGCGCTGGGCACCGCCGCGCTGTACGGGCGGCTGCCCGACCTCGACCCCCGCCTGCTGCACTGGGATCCGGCCGGCAGTGCCCTGGACGACCTGTGGCTGTCCGAGGTGCGCCCCCTGCCCGTGGAAGCGATCGGCGAGGTCGTACGTGGCGGTCACCTCGTGCCGCTGGCGGCGGCCCTGCGCTCCCGCTGCCACATCTCCGCAGGCCTGTTGTGGGGTAACGCGGGATCGGCCCTGGCCGGCGCCGTGCGGCAACTCGACCGCTGGGCGCAGGCCAACGGCCGTGCGGAAGTGAGTGGCCGGGCCCGTACGCTCGCCGCCGAACTCTTCGCCCACTCCGACCTCTCCGGCACTCTCGACCCCGCCACGCTCCGCCGTCGCAGCTGCTGCCTCTACTACCGACTCCCCGGAGGGGGACTCTGCGGCGACTGCTGCTTCACCCGACCGCCAAAGCATTGACGGCGGCCGTGTTCATGAAACCCCTGAGCGGGAAAGCCTCGTGGGGGAAGCCGAGCTCTTCCCCATCCGCCCCAGGTGAGTGACCATGAGGGCACCAGTCGCTACGACGGGGGTTCTGAGTGCGAGTCGGACTGCTGACCAGGGAGTACCCGCCGGACGTGTACGGCGGTGCGGGCGTCCATGTCGAGTTCCTTGCCCGGGAGCTGCGGGCCCTCACCGACCTGGACGTGCACTGCTGGGGCGAAGGCGTCGCGAACGGAGTCGTACGCCACCGTCCCTGGCCCGCGCTCGACGGCGCCAACGACGCCCTGCGCACCTTCTCCGTGGACCTCTCCATGGCGGCCGCCCTCGAAGGCCGCGAACTCGTCCACTCGCACACCTGGTACGCCAACCTCGCGGGCCACTTCGCCAAGCTCCTGTACGGCATACCGCATGTCATGACCGCCCACTCGCTGGAGCCGCTGCGCCCCTGGAAGGCCGAGCAGCTCGGCGGCGGCTACGCCCTCTCCAGCTGGGCCGAGCGCACCGCCGTCGAGGCCGCGGACGCCGTCATCGCCGTCTCCGGCGCCATGCGCGAGGACATCCTCACCTGCTATCCCGCCCTGGACCCGGCCAAGGTGCGCGTCGTGCACAACGGCATCGACACCGCCCTCTACCAGCCGGACCACGGCACGGACGTCCTCGACCGCATCGGCATCGACACCGGCCGCCCGTACATCCTCTTCGTCGGCCGCATCACGCGCCAGAAGGGCGTGCCCCACCTCCTGCGCGCGGTACGGGACATCGACCCGGCCGTGCAGGTGGTGCTGTGCGCGGGCGCACCGGACACCCCGGAGATCGACCGCGAGTTCCGCGACCTCTTCCAGGAGCTGAGCGGGGTACGCGAAGGAGTGCACTGGATCCCTCAGATGCTGCCGCGCCCGGAGGTGATCCAACTCCTCACGCATGCCGCCGTTTTCGTCTGCCCTTCGGTGTACGAGCCGCTCGGCATCGTCAACCTGGAGGCGATGGCCTGTGGAACGGCCGTCGTGGCCTCGCGGGTCGGCGGGATTCCCGAGGTGGTCGAGGACGGGGTGACGGGCGTCCTGGTGCAGGTCGAGGGGGACTTCGAAGCCAATCTGGCGATCGCTCTCGACTCGGTGCTCGCCGACCCCGAGGCCGCCAGGCGGATGGGACAGGCCGGACGGGAGCGCGCGGTGCGGGAGTTCGGCTGGGACGCGGTCGCCCGGCGCACCGTCCAGTTGTACGAAGAAGTCCTCAAACCGGGGTAACCATCGGACAGGCAGTTCAGCAACAGGGGCCAGGCTCCGCGAGGAGAGTTTGGCCCGACCGTGTTCAGAGGGGCGGCGGCATGCGGCGCGGTGGACCTTCGGTGTTGGGAATCGTACTTGCGGGTGGAGAGGGCAAACGGCTCATGCCCCTCACCGCGGACCGCGCGAAACCCGCGGTCACCTTCGGAGGCACGTACCGCCTCGTGGACTTCGTCCTGTCCAACCTCGTCAACGCCGACGTCCTGCGCATCTGCGTCCTGACGCAGTACAAGTCGCACTCGCTGGACCGGCATGTGACCACGACCTGGCGGATGTCGAGCCTGCTCGGCAACTACGTCACGCCCGTCCCCGCCCAGCAGCGGCTCGGCCCGCGCTGGTACCTGGGCAGCGCGGACGCGATCCTGCAGTCCCTGAACCTGGTGCACGATGAACGGCCGGACTACATAGCGGTGTTCGGCGCCGACCACGTCTACCGGATGGACCCGCGGCAGATGCTCGCCCAGCATATCGAGGGCGGCGCGGGCGTGACCGTGGCGGGTATACGGGTGCCGCGCGCCGAGTCCTCGTCGTTCGGGGTCATCAGTCCGGGCTCGGACGGCCAGACCGTGCAGGGCTTCCTGGAGAAGCCCGCCGACCCGCCCGGCCTGCCCGACGACCCCGACAGCGTCTTCGCCTCGATGGGCAACTACATCTTCACCACCAAGGCCCTGATCGAGGCGCTCCAGCGGGACGCCGAGGACGAGCACTCGGTGCACGACATGGGCGGCTCGATCCTGCCCATGCTCACCGACCGGGGCGAGGCACAGCTGTACGACTTCAGCGACAACCACGTGCCCGGCGAGACCACCCGGGACCAGGGCTACTGGCGCGATGTCGGCACCCTCGACGCGTACTTCGACGCCCACATGGACCTGATCGCCGAACGCCCCGCCTTCAATCTCTTCAACCGCAGCTGGCCCGTCTACACCCACTCCGGGCAGTTGTCGCCGGCGAGATTCAACGCCGGTGGCATCGCCAGTGAGTCGATCATCAGCGCCGGCTGCCTGATCCGCGGGCAGGTCACCAGGTCCGTGCTCTCGCCGGGAGTCGTCGTCGACCCCGGGGCCGTCGTCCAGGGCTCGGTGCTGCACGACAACGTCCACATAGGGCGGGGTGCCGTCGTGCGCGGCGCGGTCCTCGACAAGAACGTCGAGGTGCCGCCGGGTGCGACGATCGGCGTCAACCCGGAGCGGGATTCCGAGCTCTACACGGTCTCCAAGGGCGGGGTGATCGCGCTGGGCAAGGGCCAGCGCGTTTCGTAGAAGTGTGACAAACGGCCCTGGTGGACGGACCGCTCACCAGGGCCGTTTGTCATGTTCCTGGACAGAAAACGGTGTCTGTGTTGTCATGCCAACTGCCGTTGATGACAACGTTGTACCACCTGAGCAAGAGCCGCCACACCCGTCCTCAACGAGGAGGATCCGTGCGTATCAGACGACTCAGAGACCGACTCGCGTTACTGCTCGCCGGGGCTCTCGGCCTCGCAGGACTGACCGCCGTACCCGCGGTCGCCGACGACCCCGTGGAGACCCACGGACTGAAGGGCGAGTACTACACCCAGTCCGCCCCCGGCGCCTTCGACTTCCATGAGCTCAAGGCCACCGGCTTCGACCCGAACCTCGACTTCGGCAACCTGGAATCCCGCCTGAAGTCCGCCACGGGCCAGGACAACGATGTCAGCGTCCGCTGGACCGGCAGGATCGTGCCCGCGAAGACCGGGCCCACCACGTTCTCGATCATCGGTGACAACGGCTTCCGCCTCTGGATCGACGGCAAGCTCGCCATCGACCACTGGGTCGACGACTGGGACCGCGAACAGACCGCCGCGCCAGTCGACCTGACGGCAGGTCAGGCCTACGACTTCAAACTCGAGTACTTCGAGCACTACGGCGGCTCCAACCTCCACCTGCGCTGGACCGAGCCGGGCGGCAGCAAGGTCGCCGTCCCACAGTCCGCGTTCCGCCTGCCCGACGGCTACGGCTACGACGGCGCCATCGCCACCACGGTCCTGGGCGACGGCCGCACCTTCAAGCTCGACTTCGCGCACGCCCTCGCCGCGCCCCCGGCGACCGTCACCGACCACATCGAAGCGGTGATCGGCGGCGCCAAGTGGCCGCTGGGATCAGCCGAGTTGGACTCCGCCGACCCCAAGGCCCTTCTGGTCACGCTCAAGGAACCCGTCGTCGGCAACAAGACCGGCACCGCACCCGGCATCGCCGACGTCCGCTACGACGGTCAGGGCGGACTCGGCACCGCCGACAAGGCGATCGGTGCCTTCTGGAGCAGCGGCCCCAACCACTCCACGTACGAACTGCGCACTCCGTGGGCCGACGAGGTCGGGCCGGACAACGCGCTCCCCGAATACCCGAGGCCCCAACTGACCCGTGACGCCTGGCGGAACCTCAACGGACGCTGGCAGTTCGCCGCGGCCACGGCGGGTGAGCAGCCGCCGGTCGGCAGGACTCTCGGCGAACGGATCCTCGTCCCGTACCCGGTCGAGTCCCAGCTCTCCGGCATCGAGCGGCACGAGGACCGCATGTGGTACCGCCGCACCTTCACCGTCCCCCCTGACTGGAAGGTGGGTTCCGGCAAGCGGCTCCAGCTCAACTTCGGCGCCGTCGACTGGCAGTCCGAGGTGTACGTCAACGGCGTCAAGGTCGCCGAACACCAGGGCGGCTACGACAAGTTCAGCGCCGACATCACCGACGCGCTGAAACCCGGCCGCACCCAGGAGCTCATCGTCGGCGTGTACGACCCGACCGACTCGGCCGACGGCGAGAACCCGCCCGTCGGCAAGCAGCGCCTGGACCCCAGCGGCATCTGGTACACCCCGTCCTTCGGTATCTGGCAGACGGTGTGGATGGAGCCCGTCGCGGCCGACCACATCGACTCGCTCAAGCTCACGCCCGACGTCGCGAACGGTCAACTGGCCATAGAGGCCAAGGGCGTCCGGGACGGCCTGGCGGTCACGGCGACGGCGTACGCCGGAAAGCACAAGGTCGCCACGGTCCGCGGCCGCACCGGACAGCCACTGACCCTGAAGATCACCGATCCGCGTCTCTGGTCCCCGGACGACCCCTTCCTCTACGACCTCAAGGTGACCGTCGGCCGTGATCGTGTCGGCAGCTACTTCGGTATGCGCTCGATCGCGGTGGAGCAGGTGGACGGCACCCCGCGCACCGTCCTCAACGGTGAACCCGTCTTCATGATGGCGACCCTCGACCAGGGCTTCTGGCCCGACGGTCTGCACACGGCGCCGACGGACGAGGCCCTCGCGTACGACCTCAGGACGCACAAGGAGCTGGGCTTCAACGCCGTACGCAAGCACATCAAGGTGGAGCCCGACCGCTGGTTCTACTGGGCGGACCGGCTCGGCCTGATGGTCTGGCAGGACATGCCGGCGATGACCGCCGGGGTGAACCCGGACGCGGAGTCCCGCGCCGAGTACGAGCGCGAGATGAAGCAGATGATCGACGAGCACATCAGCAGCCCGTCGGTGGTCATGTGGGTGACCTTCAATGAGGGCTGGGGGCAGTACGACGAGGCCCGCATCGCGGACCAGGCCAAGTCCTGGGATCCGACGCGGCTGGTGAACAGCATGTCCGGCCTCAACCTGGGAGCCGACGGCGGCACCGGCGACATCATGGACGAACACGGGTATCCGAGTCCCGCGCTGCCACCCGCCCCCGACGGGAGACGGGCGCTGGTCACCGGCGAGTACGGCGGCCTCGGGCTCGCGGTACCGGGCCACGCCTGGTCGGTGCAGCAGTCGTACGTCGACGTGGACCCGGCGACCTACACGGACGACTATCTGGCCCGCCTCGACGAGGTGCGTCAGCTGGCCTGCCGAGGATCCAACGGCGCCGTCTACACACAGATCTCGGATGTCGAAGGCGAGCTCAACGGGCTCCTGACCTATGACCGCAGAGTCCTGAAGCCGGATGTGCAGCGGATGAGGGCCGCGCACGAGGCGCTGATCCGTGACGCGTCCCGGGCGACCCCGGCGGGTTGCGGGACTGCCTGACCGAAATCACACGCGTCCCGCCCCTCCCAGCGGGGCGGGACGCGTGGCTGGACTTAATCTGCTGTTAACTGAGCGTAGCTTGATCGTACTTGACCGTAATCGCCTGCCCGGGTTTGACTGCTTGTTCACCCGTCGTCGACGCGAGAGCAAGCCTTTGACCTCCGACCTGCTCGCACCACTCGACCTGGCGTTCTGGAACATCGAGTCCGCCGAGCACCCCATGCACCTCGGCGCTCTGGGGGTCTTCGCGGCCCACTCACCCACCGCGGGCGCGCACGCCGCCGAGCTGCTCGCGGCCCGCGCGGCCGGAGTCCCCGGGCTCCGCATGCGGATCCGTGACGTGTGGCAGCCGCTCACCTTCCCGCCGGCCTTCGGCGGTGCGACCCGCGAGCCCACGCCCGACTTCGAGCCGCTCGACCACGTGACGCTGCACGCGCCGACCACCGACTTCCACGCCGAGGCCGGCCGGCTCATGGAGCGCCCGCTGGAGCGCGGCCGGCCGCCGTGGGAGGCGCATGTGCTGCCCGGCGAGGACGGTGTGTCCTTCGCCGTGCTGTTCAAGTTCCACCACGCGCTCGCCGATGGCCTGCGGGCGCTGATGCTCGCGGCCGCGATCATGGACCCGATGGATCTGCCGGAGCCCCGCCCGCGCCCCGCCGAGCCGCCCCGGGGGTTCTTCCCGGACATCCGCGACCTGCCTGGCCTGATCCGCGGCGCCCTCTCCGACGTGGGCCGGGCCCTCGACATCGGCACCTCCGTCGCCCGCGCGACGCTGGACGTGCGGTCCTCACCCGCCCTCACCTCACAGCCGACCGGCACCCGCCGCATCGCGGGCGTGGTTGTCGACCTCGACGATGTGCACCGGGTCCGCAAGACCGTGGGCGGCACCGTCAACGACGTCCTGATCGCCGTCGTCGCGGGCGCCCTGCGCCGCTGGCTCGACGAGCGTGGCGACGGCAGTGAGGGCGTCGCGCCGCGTGCCCTGATCCCCGTCTCCAAGCGCCGCCCGCGCACCGCCCACCCGCAGGGCAACCAGCTCTCCGGGTACCTGATACGGCTACCGGTCGACGACCCGGACCCGCTCGGACGGCTGCGTACCGTCCGCGTGGCCATGGACCGCAACAAGGACGCCGGGCCCAACCGGGGAGCGGGCGCCGTCGCGCTGCTCGCCGAGCACGTGCCGCCGCTCGGGCACCGGATCGGCGGACCCGTCCTCGGCCAGGCGGCCCGGCTGCTCTTCGACATCCTCGTCACCAGCGTGCCGCTGCCCAGCCTCGGCCTGAAGCTCGGCGGCTGCCCGCTCAACGAGGTGTTCCCGCTCGCACCGCTCGCCCGCGGCCAGGCCCTCTCCGTGGCCATCTCGACGTACCGCGGACAGGTCCACTACGGGCTCGTGGCCGACGCGGAGGCCGTGCCGGACCTCGACGTGCTGGCCCGTGCGCTCTCCGAGGAGGTGGCGGCGCTGAACGCCGCCTGCGCCCCCTGAGGACGCCGCGGCGCCCCATGAAGAGGCCGGTGATCATCGCGGGTTTGGCGCCACGCACCATTGCTCCGTAAAATTCCGCCTTCGAAAGCGAGCGCGGTTCGAGCGCGGCGCGGAACCCTAGGAACGGCAACGGCGATGACGGTGACAGAGGACAGCCCGGCGACCCCCGCCGTGGACACGGCAGAGGTCGCGGAGGCGTCATACGGGCCCGGCATCGACCCTGAGCGGCTGGCCGTCTGCCTCGGCGTGCTCGACGAGCTGGAGAAGATCGACATCGACCACCCCGACGCAATCGCCGTCCGCCGTGCCACCGCGGGCGTCTACCGCACGGTCAAGCAGCGCCGCCGCCAGGACCGCCGGGCCGCCAAGACCGCCCACGACAAGGCGGTCACGGAGTCCACGGCCACCGGCTCCGCCCAGCGCATCGACGACGAGACGGAAGGCATCCTGCCCTCGTCCGTGACCGACGCCGGTGAGATCGCCGGGATACTCCAGCGCCCGCGCTCCTGCTACATCTGCAAGAAGCGGTACGTCGAGGTCGACTACTTCTACCACCAGCTCTGCCAGGAGTGCGCGGCCGAGAACCGGGCCCGCCGCGACGCCCGCACCGACCTCAGCGGCAAGCGCGCGCTGCTCACCGGAGGCCGCGCCAAGATCGGCATGTACATCGCGCTGCGGCTGCTCCGCGACGGCGCGCACACCACGATCACCACCCGCTTTCCGAACGACGCGATCCGCCGCTTCAAGGCCATGCCCGACAGCGACGAGTGGATCGGCCGTCTGAAGATCGTCGGCATCGACCTGCGCGACCCCGCCCAGGTCGTCGCACTCGCCGAATCCGTCGCCGCCGAGGGCCCGCTCGACATCCTGATCAACAACGCGGCCCAGACCGTACGCCGCTCGCCCGGCGCCTACAGCGAGCTGCTCGCCGCCGAGTCGGGCCCGCTGCCCGCCGGTGAGCTGCCGCCCGCCGAGGTGATCGGCACCTTCGGCTCGGGCGCCGTGGCCGCGCTCCCGGTCGCCGAGGGCGGTGCGCTGACCGCGAAGGAGGTCACCGACCTGGCGCTGGTGTCCGGCTCGGCGTCCCTGGAGCGGATCGCGGCCGGTACGGCCATCGACGCGGGCGGGCTCGTCCCCGACCTGCACGACACCAACAGCTGGATCCAGGCCGTCGAGGAGGTCACGCCGGTCGAGCTCCTGGAGGTC
Source organism: Streptomyces sp. NPDC093544 (assembly GCF_040683495.1). Taxonomy (NCBI): domain Bacteria; kingdom Bacillati; phylum Actinomycetota; class Actinomycetes; order Kitasatosporales; family Streptomycetaceae; genus Streptomyces; species Streptomyces sp. NPDC093544. Next base: position 13,162 of record NZ_JBFBEA010000014.1, read on the forward strand.
CAGCTCTGCAACTCCACCGCGCCGTTCATCCTGATCAGCCGTCTGCGCGCGGCGATGTCCGCGGCTGACGCCGACCGCACGTACATCGTGAACGTCTCCGCCATGGAGGGCGTCTTCAACCGCGGCTACAAGGGCGCGGGACACCCGCACACCAACATGGCCAAGGCCGCCCTGAACATGCTCACGCGCACCAGCGCCCAGGAGATGTTCGAGAAGGACCGCATCCTGATGACCGCCGTCGACACCGGCTGGATCACCGACGAGCGCCCGCACCCCGACAAGATGCGTCTCGCCGACGCGGGCTTCCACGCCCCGCTCGACCTCATCGACGGCGCGGCCCGCGTGTACGACCCGATCGTCCGCGGCGAGCAGGGCGAGGACCTGTACGGCGTGTTCATGAAGGACTACGCACCGGGCAAGTGGTGACCTGACGCCCGCTTCAGGGGCGGGTGAAGGTGCCCAGACCGTTCTCGTCGAAGGCCTCGACGGTCACCTTCCCCGCCTTCGCGCCGTCCGAGCCGCCCTTGAAGGTGACTCCGGACGGGCCGGTCGCGTTCTCGCCGACCGTCTCGAAGGAGAACGTGTCGCCGTCGAAGTGCGTGAGCCGGAACGTCATCGGCTCGGGGCCGAGGCTCATCGTCAGTTCACCGTTCTGTGCGGCGGTGACGGTGAGCGGACCGTAGAAGTCGTTGTCGTACGTGCCCGTGTACGTGTCGTCGGACCGGGCGCCGGCCGCGTTCGCCGGGGGCTTGGTGTAGTCGGTGGGGGAGCGGCCCGCATCCTCCTGCTGTTGGTACACCTGGTCGACCAGCGCGAGCCAGTCGGTCGTCGGCTTGCCGTACTGGGCGGTGTCGAAGAAGTCGAGCGCGACCGAGTCGGCGAGGCCCACGGGCGCCCCGTTGGTGAGCACCGCGATGCCGAGCTGCTCGCCCGGCAGCAAGGTCACGTTGGTGTTCGCGCCGAGCTCGAAGGCGCCGGAGTGGCTGAGGCGCAGTCGGCCCTGGTCGTCGTAGCTGACGTTCCAGCCGAGGCCGTAGAAGCCGGTGCGGCCCGCCGGGGCACGCGGCGGGCTGGTGACGATCTCAGGAAGGTGGGTGCGTTCCAGCGGGTCGGCGGGGATGATCTGCTCGCCGTCGAGCTTTCCGTTCGCGAGTTGCAGCCGCATCCAGGTGGCCATGTCGCGGGCCGTGGAACTCGCACCGCCCGCGGGCGACTGGGCGTCGGCGTCACGGACGTACTTGGCCTCCCAGGAGCCGTCCGCGTCCTTCACATGCGTGGCCGCCTTGTCCTTGGCCTTGTCGTAGTCGCTGAAGCGGGAGCTGGTGGAGTTCATGCCGGCCGGGTCGTAGAGCGTGTCCTCGGCGAGCTTCTCCCAGGTGGTGTCGTTCGCGTTCGCGACAGCCTGGCCCGCGGCGGTGACTCCGAAGTTGGTGTACGCGTAACTGGCGCGGAACGGCGAGAGCGGCTCGTACTTCAGATGCTCCAGGATGTACGTCCGGTCGAAGCCGAGGTCCTCGAGGAGGTCTCCGGAGTGGTCGGGCAGTCCGCTGCGGTGCGAGAAGAGGTCGGCGACAGTGACGTGCTCGGTGGCCCAGGGGTCCTTGAGCGCGAAGCGCGGCAGCTGCCCGGCCACGGGGTCGTCCCAGCCGATGGTCTTGTCGCCGACGGCGCCCGCGACCACGGTCGAGGCCAGCGGCTTGGACAGCGACGCCAGCTCGAAGACGGTGTCCGGGTCGACGGTTCCGGACGCCCCGACCCGACGCTCGCCGAAGCCCTTCAGATAGACGACCCGGTCCTTGTATACGACGGCCACGGCGACGCCGGGAACCCCGGTCTTCCGCATGCCGTCCTGGACGACGCGGTCGAGCGTGCCGACGGCGTCGTCCACCTTCGCCTGTGTGAGCTGCGGGGGCGGCTGAGGCGGCGGATCGGCTGCCGCGGCCGAGCCGGAGGCCGCGTAGCTCGCGGAGAGCAGGGAGGCCACAGCCGCTGCGATCAGCGCCGTCCTTCTGCGGGGTCTCGCCTGTCGCCGAACACCCATGGTCACCATTCAACGCGCGGTCGCGGCCATTGTCCTGCCGAGTTCGAGCGCTCTCCAGGACAGGTCCTAAGCGCCCGGCGCCCGTTTCCTCAGCCGCTCGTGCACCCCATGGCCGGGGGAGCCGGCGTAGGCGGCCCTGACCCGTGTCCCGCCGTCGACCAGCAGATCGGCACCGGTGATCCAGCCGGCCGCGTCCGAGGCCAGCCACGTCACCGCACGGGCGATGTCCTCGGGCTGCCCGATGCGGCCCAGGGGGAGGCCGGCGCCGAGCTCGTCCTCGGCGTCCTGCCACACGAAGCGGGCCATCTCCGTACGGACGAGTCCGGGGGAGACCGAGTTGACCCGCACCTTGGGGGCCAGCTCGCCCGCGAGCTGCTGGGTGAGGTGCAGCAGGGCGGCCTTGCTGGTGCCGTACGCGCCCACGTTGGGGCCGACGTGCCCGGCGCCCTCCGTGCAGATGTTCACGACCGTGCCGCCGTGCTCGCTCATCCACGCCCGCCAGGCGCACCGCACCAGCCGCAGCGGTGCCTCCACATTGACCGTGAACGCCTCGCGCCAGCGCTCCGGGTCGGCGTCCATGAGGGGGCCGTACGGCTCATTGGTCGCCGCGTTGTTCACCACGACGTCGATCCGCCCGAACTCCCGCAGCGTCAGCTCGGTCAGCGCCCGCAGATGTGCGGGGTCGGCGACCGAACCCGCGAGCCCGACGCCGCCGAGCCGCTCGGCGGCCAGACCCACCGCGTCCGCGTTCCGAGCGGTCAGGCACACCCGCGCCCCCGCTCCGGCGAGCGCCTCGGCGACGGCCAGGCCGATCCCGCGCGAGGCTCCGGTGACGATCGCGGCCCTGCCCTCGAGCCCGTACGGCGGCATCATCCGCGTACGGTCTCATGACGGTCCGTCAGTCAACAGCCCTCAGCGGTAAGCGCCTTCAGCCGTCGGCCGGTCGACAGCCCTCAGCGGTAAGCCCTCGGCCCTCGGCCGGTCACCAGCCCCGTGCCGTCGGCCGGTTCCCGGCCCCGAGCCGTGAGTGCTGTGTCGCCACGAGCTCCAGGACCGTACGCCAGTCCTCCATGACCCCCGCGTCGAGGCCGACGACCTTGCCCGCGTCGTCCGCCTGCCGCAGTGTGACCGCGTCCTCGGCGAACGGATCCCGCTCGAACGAGGCTGCCTCAAGGGGGGTCATCGCACCACCCTGCACGGTCAGGGTCAGTGCGCTCTGGGCCGACAGCCCGCGGCCCGGCGAGGTCGTGGCCAGATAGCGCTTCGCCGCCACGTGCAGTCGTACGAGGCGGGAGACCCGTTCGCCGAGCAGTGGCTGCAGCGCGTCGGCCGCGTGGTCGGCGTGACCGGCGTCGTCGCCCGGCCTGAGCAGGTGCCCGATGTCGTGAACCAGGCCCGCCACCTGGAGTTCCTTGTCCGCGGGATGACCACGGCGCAGCAGCGCGGCGGTCTGCAGGGCGTGATCGTGCAGATCGACCGGGTCGCCACTGCGGTCCGGGGTGTCCCAGGCCCCCCGGCAGGCGTGCAGCAGATCCATCAGCTCCTCGACGCCGCGCAGCTCCATGCGTCAGTCCTCCCGCGAGAAAAGCCGTTGCGGAGCGTCAGCAGATCATGGCCTCCTTGCGAACCGGCCAACGGGATCTGAACTGCGCCCCGTGTTCCGCGATGACTGCGACGGTCCTCGGCGCCCCGCATCCATGGTCGGTATTGAGCCGAACGGGTGGCGACGAAGAGGTCTAAATATTTCAAATCGCCGCAGACCGGGGCTGGATGGACACTGAATGACGCGAGACGGTTACCTCATGTTTTCAGCCCCATAGAGCGGGCACCCGCTCATTTGGTTACTCTGTACCGGACGGGCAGCCATACTGGGTTCCACCCACACCCACGGTCCGTCCCGGGACATGCCGGTCATCACGGCCTGCTCTCGCACGAGTTACCGGCGCCACCGCGTCCCTAACTGCCTTCGACTCATACCCGAGTGGACGTCAGGTGACCGGCAGTTGACTGGCCTTTACGTCCCGAGGGTGACCCGACACATAAGGAGTGCGCGGTGACACCGGAGAAGAATCGCGAACAGCGCCCCAGTGAAGGCACGGAGCGTGCGGGCCGTCGGCCCGAGAAGAAGCTCGGCAGCCTCGACGTGTGGGCCAGGTCGGCCCCGATCCGCCTGGCGGGTTACGAGGACGACCTCGCCGAGCCGCACATCCTGCCCAGCGTCGACTGACCCTGGCAGAACCCGTCGCGATCCCCCCGGCAGGACCCATCGCGAACCCTGACAGCATGGGCGTGTCAGACTCACGCCCATGCTGATCAGAGAGATCCGGGAAGCCACAGCCGACGACTGGCCGCGGATCTGGCCTTTCTGGCACCGGATCGTCTCCGCAGGCGAGACCTACACCTGGGACCCGGACACCTCCGAGGAAGCGGCCCGTGCCCTGTGGATGGCGCCGGGCAAGCGCGTGTACGTCGCCGAGGACCCGACGACCGGAGCCATCGTCGGCTCGGCCTTCGTCACCGCCAACTACGGCGGTCCCGCCGACCGGATCGCCAACGCCGGGTTCATGGTCGACGCCGAGTACGGCGGGCGGGGCATCGGCCGCGCCCTCGCCGAGCACGTCCTCACCGCGGCGAAGGCGGACGGCTACCGGGGCATGGTGTTCAACGCCGTCGTGGAGACCAACCCGGCCGTCAGGCTGTGGACTTCGCTCGGCTTCACCATTCTGGGTACCGTGCCGGACGCTTTCGAGCACCCCCGGCACGGACGGGTGGGGCTGCACATCATGTACCGGGCGCTTTAGCTCAATCCAGTGGTGCCGTACGCCGCCACGGGCGCAGCTCCTCCAACTGCCCTGCCAGGGCGAGGAGATCGAGCTCTGAACCCGGGCGCCCGACCAGTTGTACGGCGCACGGGGCGCCGCCCGGCAGCGTGCCGAACGGCACCGACAGCGCGGGCCAGCCGGTGAGGTTCCACGGCGGAGTCAGTGGCGAGTAGTTCGTGTTGACCAGCAGATTTCGCAGCCAGCCCCGCTCGTGCCAGGCCGCGGCGGCCGGACCCCGCCGGGCCAGCGCAGGAGTGATCAGCACGTCGTGCTCGGCGAAGAACGGTTCCAGACGCCTGCGCAGCTGTTCGCGGCGGTCACTCTTGCGGACGCTGTTGAGGAAGCGGCGTCCCACCGCGGCGTGCACGCGGGTGCGCCGGGTGAGCAGGCGCGGGTCGAGCTCCGCGGCGTCCACGGCGGTGCCCGCCGTCCAGTGCGCGAGTGAGGTCGTGCTCAGCCAGAGGGGGTACGGCGGGTCGGCGGCCCTTACCCGGTGGCCCACCGTGGCCAGCAGCTCCGCCGCCTCCCGGGCCGCGGCCCGGTACGGCCGGGTGACCCTCACGCCGACCAGGGGGCTGCGTACGGAGACGGCAACCTTGCGGGCTTCCTTACCCGACGGACGTACGGCCTCGGTGCCGGCCAGCACCGCGAACATCAGGCGCGCGTCCTCGACCGTGGTCGCCAGCGGCCCGTTCTCCGACATGCCGAACCAGTCGCCGTGACCGATTCCGGCCGGGACCGTGCCATGGCCCGGCTTCAGGCCGACCAGGCCGCAGTTGGCGGCCGGGATACGCAGCGATCCCATGCCGTCGTTGCCGAGCGCGATCGGCACCATCCCGGCGGCGACCGCGGCCGCACTGCCACCCGAGGAGCCGCCCGCCGTGCGTGAGGTGTCCCACGGGTTGCGCGCGATGCCGTGCACGCCGTCGGTGGTGCCGAAGACGCAGAGCTCGGGCACGTTCGTCAGACCCACGACTACGGCGCCCGCCGCGCGGAGTCGTTGCACGGTGGCGTGGTCGTCGTCGGCGGGCTTGTCCGGGGTGGCGGCGGAGCCGAGGCGGTTGGACTCGCCGCGTACCGGGAGGTTGTCCTTGACGGCCACGGGCACGCCCGCGAGGGGGAGTCGGTCGAGATCCCGTGTCGCCAGCTCGTCGGCCTCGGCGAGTGCCGCCTCCGCCCGCAGCGTGCGGAAAGCGCCGACGCGGCTGTCGAGCAGCTCGATCCGGGCGAGGTGTTCGGCCACCACCTCACGGGGCGTGACCCGCTTCTCCCGTACGGCTGCGGCGATCTCAGCGGCGCTCCGGCCGACCCAGACGGTCACGGGGGACTCCTTTGTGTACCGGTGAGTAGTACGAGGTGCACTCTGCCCTCGGCGCGGTGTCCCGTCGAGAGCCGGGGGCCTCCGAACTCCGGGAAGGGTTCTCCCACGGCCTTGCGCGAGGGCTGTCTCATGCCCGCACAACGCGCGAGATCATCCGATCACTTACTCAACTTCCTTCGCTGCGCACTCCATTGACAGGTTCTGGTGACAGCTCGATCATCAGACATCCGATGAATGGGAGAGCCGCCCATGAGTGCGTATCCAAGACGTCAGATACTGGGAGCCGCGGCCGGAGTCGCCGTAGCCGCCACCCTTCCCCTCGCCGCCACCGCGGAAGCGCGGTCCGCGGACGGACAGGGAGACCAGGACGGACAGGGAATCCAGGATGGACAGGGGAGCCAGGACGGACAGGGGAACCAATGGGTCCCGGTCCCCGACCCGGTGCCCGTGCCGCTCGACGCCCACCTCGACAACGACGGCATCGACACCGCCGGCGCGCCGGGCGGGAGCTTCGACGGCTCGGGCTACACGTTCCCGGGCGAGGAACTCCCGGCGGGCCCGGTCGAGGTCGACGGCATCGCCTTTGTCTTCCCGTCCGCCGAGGCGGGCGCCAAGAACAACGTGGTCGCCCTCGGCCAGCGCATCGAACTGCCCAGGGGGAGCTACCTGTCGGCCCTGTTCCTCACGGCGGGCAGCTATGGCAACGCGTCCGGCAAGGCCACCGTGCACTACGCGGACGGCTCCACGACGAGCGCAGGTCTCGGCGGCTCGGACTGGTACTCGGCGGGCGGCTCACTGTCGGCGCCGTACCGCTACCGACCGGACGGCAGCAAGGACGAGCACCGTGTCGGCATCGGCACGGCGGAGGTCTGGATCGACTCGGCGCGCGAGGCGGTCGCCCTGACACTGCCGACCACCAACCCCGCCCAGGAGAACAAGCCGTCCCTGCACGTCTTCGCCCTCTCACTCCAGCCGGCCGCCCAGGGACGGGCGTTGGCCGTGCGGGACGCGCACTCCACCTTCTCTCTCCTGGAATCGAGCGGCGCCCAGAGCGTCGAGGCCACCGTCGTCAACGCCGGCACGGTCGCCGTTTTCGCCGGTGACCGGGTGTCGGTCGACGTCGATGTGCCGGGCGCCCGCACCGTCGAGCCCGCGAGCGTGATCCGCCTCGACCCCGGCGAACAGGCGCGCGTCCGCGTCGGCATCCGCAACCGCGTGGGGACGACGCCGGGGACACTGCAGGACGGCCAGGTCGTCGTCAGCGGGCGTGGCAGACAAGTCACGACCAGCAGCAGACAGTTGACCCTCGGCGTCCCCGACTATGAGCCCACCGAAGCATCGCTGACAGGCCATCAGGCGCCCTACTGGTTCCACCGTGCCAAGTTCGGCATCTTCATCCACTGGGGCGTGTACTCGGTGCCCGCCTGGTCGCCGGTCGGCAAGCAGTACGCCGAGTGGTACTGGAACCACATGGAGAGCCCGGACAACGAGGTGTACGCCTACCACCGGGAGACATACGGCGAGGACTTCGCGTACGACGACTTCATCCCGATGTTCACGGCGAAGAAGTTCAACCCGCGGGCGTGGGTGGAACTGTTCCGGGACGCGGGCGCGCAGTACCACGTCCTGACCTCGAAACACCATGAGGGCTTCGCACTGTGGGACACCAAGTTCGCCGACCGTAACTCCGTGAAGATGGGCCCGAAGCGCGATCTGATCCGCGAACTCTTCGACGCCTCCACGCAGTTCACACCCGAGCTGAAGCGCGGCCTGTACTTCTCGATGCCCGAGTGGTTCAACCCGGACAACCCGTGGATGGGCCACGCCCCGCGCAACCCGTACACCCTGGAGCCGCTCCCGTACACCGGATACACCGCGGGCAAGGACTATGTGAAGGACTATCAGGCCCCGCAGATGCTGGAACTGATCCACGGCTACGACCCGGCCCTGATCTGGTGCGACATCGGCGGCGCGAACGACAGCATCGAGGTGCTCGCCGAGTACTTCAACCACGGCAAGAACAGGCGCAAGCCGTACGAGGTGACGGTCAACGACCGTTCGGGGATCGGCTTCCACGACTTCACGACCCCCGAGTACACGACGTACGAGAACACCGTCGTCGCCAAGTGGGAGTCCAGCCGTGGTCTCGACCCGCGCAGCTACGGCTACAACCGGGCGACCCCGGACGACGCCTACATGACCACCGAGGAGGTCGTGCGGAGCCTCGTCGACATCGTCTCCAAGAACGGCAACTTCCTCCTCGACATCGGCCCGCGCGCCGACGGCACCATCCCTGAGATCATGGAGACCCGGCTGCGCGAGACCGGCCGCTGGCTGAAGACCAACGGCGAGGCGATCTACGACACGACGTACTGGTCGCGGATGGCGGAACTCGGCGCGGACCTGCGCTTCACGGTCAAGCAGAACAAGGCCTTCTACATCCACTCGCTGACCGCTCCCGGCAGCAAGCTGACCGTCGAGGCGCCGGTACCGATCCGCAGCGGGGACAAGGTCACCATGCTCGGCTACCACCGCCCGCTGACCTGGACGGTCAGCAACGGGTCGCTGGTGATCGACGTGCCGGAGGGTGCCCGTAAGGCCGGGCAGTATGTGTGGGTGTTCAAGGTGGGCTGGCAGAGCTGATGTTCGTGGGCGGACGTCCTGGGCGACGTCCGCCCCTTCATCTGCCGCGGGGCCCCGTACTGTCCCGCTCGATCAGCCGAGGCACCGGCACCTGCACCGTCCGTGCCGGACCGCCGTCAAGGAGCGCGGTCAGCTCCTGCGCGGCCGTGCGGCCGAACTCCACGGTGTCGCGGGAGAGCGCGGACAGCCACGGCCTGACCATGCGGCACAGCGCGGAGTCCTCCCAGGCCACGACCGAGACGTCACCGGGCACGGAGAAGCCCAGCTCGGTGGCGGCGGCGACCCCGGCGACGGCCATCACGTCGTTGTCGTAGACCAGCGCGGTCGGCGGGGTGCCGCCTTCCAGGACGCGGCGGGTGACGGCTGTGCTCTCGGTGTCCGAGTAGTCCGTGGGGACGGAACGGACCTCGGTCAGTCCCCGGCGCTCGGCCTCGGCGCGCAGGGTACGGATCCGGCGCTCGGTGTGGGCGAGTCCTGGCAGTCCCGCGATGTGCACTATCCGGCGGTGGCCGAGAGCGTACAACTCGTCCACGACCGCGGCCATCGCGGCCGCGTCGTCGGCCCAGACGATGGAAAGGCCGGGGTGCCGGGCGTCCGGCACGCCGCCGATGACCACGGCGGGCAGGCCCAGCTCGTCGAGGAGGTCCGGACGCGGATCGTCGACGCGCGGGTCGACGACCAGCACTCCGTCCACGCGGTGCTCGGCCCACCAGCGCCGGTAGACCGCGCATTCGGCGGCCACGTCCTCCACCACCTGGAAGAGCAGGCCGAGGTGACGCTCCGCCAGCACTTCCTGGATGCCGGAGACGAGCTGGAGGAAGAAGGAGTCCACGCCGAGCGTGTCCGCGGGCCGTGCCAGCACGAAACCGACCGTGGCCGCGCCCTCCCCGGACAGCGCGCGTGCCGCCGTACTCGGTCGCCAGCCCAGCTGTTCGGCGACCCGGCGGACCCGGTCGCGGGTGATCTCGGAGACTCCGGGCCGGTCGTTGAGCGCGAAGGAGACCGCGCTCTCGGAGACTCCTGCGCGGCGCGCGATGTCCTTCATCGTCGGCCGGCGTGCCGGAGACCGCTTGGCTGGCACCCTTGCTCCCCGTTCTTTCGAGACCTTCTTCCGGAGTCATCCGAGGCCGTGTACTAATGCGCTTGAGCTGATGCAATCTAAAGCGCATTAGTGATCGATTGCAAGAGGCTGGCCGCACGACTCTGACCTGCAATATTGCGCTACTAATGAATTTAGCTCGCACCAATCCATTGACTTCCCCCGCGAGTTGCCTGCAAGGTCTGCCCCGGCACTGTTCGCCCATCCTGCCGCAAAGGAGCCCGGTCACCGTGCGCACATCTCGCAGAGCACTCGCCGCTGCCGCCATCGCCCTCGTCCTGCCGCTGAGCGCCTGCGGCTCCGGGGACGGCGGAAGCGGCTCGACGGACGCCTCCGGCAAGGTCGAGGGCGACATCACCTTCCAGACCTGGAACCTCCAGGCCAACTTCAAGTCGTACTTCGAGGGCGTGGTCGCCGACTTCGAGAAGAAGTACCCGGACACGAACGTGAAGTGGATCGACCAGCCCGCCGAGGGCTACGCCGACAAGATCAGCGCGGACGCGGCCGGCGGCACCCTGCCCGACGTCGTGAACGTCTCCCCGGACCTCGTCGCTCCGCTCGCGAAGGCCGGCCTCGCGCTCGACCTCGACAAGGCCGCCTCGAAGTACCAGAAGGAGTACCTGGACGGCGCCTGGGCCAGCCACCAGATACCGGGCATGACCGGGACGTACGCCTTCCCCTGGTACCTCAACACCGGCCCGCTCTTCTACAACAAGTCGCTCTTCGAGGACGCCGGGCTCGACGCCTCCAAGCCTCCGACGACGTACGACGAACTCTTCAGCGACGCCCTGGAGCTGGCGGAGAAGAGTGACGGCAAGGTGGCCACCCTCGCCAACGTACCCACGATCGAGGACTTCGGCCGCTACGGCGTCGAGCTGATGAACAAGGAAGGCACCGGCTTCGCCTTCAACGACGCCAAGGGGATCGAACTCCTCACCAAGTACAAGGAGTTGTACGACGCCAAGGCGCTGGACTCGCAGGCGCTGACCGCGACCCCCGAGTCGTCCGGCAAGAAGTTCCTCACCGGGGCCGTCGCCATGAACCCGGGAAGCGCCCTGGACCTGGAGAACTTCAAGAAGCAGGCGCCGAACCTCTACAAGAACATCGGCATCACGGACCAGATCACCAGCACCGGCAAGGTGAACATGTACGTGATGGGCGTGATGGTGAACTCGCAGACCAAGCACACCGCGGCCGCGGTCGCCTTCGCACACTTCGTCACCGACGCGCAGAACCAGATGTCGTTCGCGAAGCAGGTCGCGATCTTCCCGAGCACCGCGGGATCGCTGGACGACCCGTACTTCACCAAGGAGGACGGGACCGATGTGACGCGGGTGCGGGTGGCCGCCGCCAAGTCCCTCAAGAACGCGGTGAATTACACGCCGGTCCTGTTCAGCGAGCAGATGAAGACCGAGCTGCGCAACGAGGTCGCCAAGGCGCTCCAGGGCAAGCAGAGCCCCAAGGAAGCCCTCGACAACGCTGTCAAGGCCTGTGACAAGCTGCTCGAACAGCAGGGCTGACCAGATATGGCAAGCTCCTCCACCGTTTCCGACGGAGTCCGGCGCGGCAGCCGGGTGAAGCGCCCACCGGGTGTGCGGCGCCATCTGCCCACCAGCCCCTGGCTGTTCGCCGCCCCCGGGATGCTGATCATCGGCATCTTCATCCTGTACCCGTTCGTCTCCACTCTGATCAACTCCTTCACCGACCGGCGGACGCTGATCCCCGGCGAGTTCGTGGGCCTGGCCAACTTCCGGGAGCTGCTGCACGACGACATGTTCTGGATCGGGCTGCGCAACAGCACGCTGTACGTCCTCGGGGTCGTCCCCGCGCTCGTCCTGCTGCCGCTGCTGCTCGCCCTGCTCGTCCAGAAGAACATCCCCGGCATCGCCTTCTTCCGGTCGGCCTTCTACACCCCGGTGGTCGCGTCGATCGTCGTGGTCGGGCTCATCTGGGTGTGGCTCCTGGACGAACGCGGCTTGGTGAACGCCCTGTTGGAGGCGATCGGGGTCGGCAAGGTCGGCTTCCTCAGCGACCAGTGGCTGCTTCTGCTGAGCGCCATGGCCGTCACGGTCTGGAAGGGCCTCGGCTACTACATGATCATTTACCTGGCCGCGCTCGCCAATGTGCCGCGCGAGCTGCACGAGGCCGCGTCGGTGGACGGCGCGGGCGCGGTACGCCGCTTCCTCACGGTCACCGTGCCCGCCGTCCGCTCCACGATGGTGCTGGTCGGCGCACTGTCGTCGGTGGCCGCCTTCAAGGTCTTCTCCGAGGTCTATCTGATGGCCGGTCCTGACGGCGGCCCGGCGGGCGAGGACACCACCCTCGTCATGCTCGTCCAGCGCACCGGCACCGGCCTGACCGGCCGCGTCGGCTACGCCTCCGCCATCTCGGTCGTCGTCTTCGTCGTCACCGTCGCGCTGATGCTGCTCGTGCTGCGCGCCGACCGGAAGGAGGACGCGTGAGTGTGTTGGAGAAGACCCGTCCGGTGGAGCGACCGGAAGCCCCGCACAAGCCCCGCCGTCGTATCACCGACGAGCAGGGCCGCCGCGTACGCGCCTGGGAACTCGCCCTGCGCTACCTGCTGTTGCTCGCCGTGCTAGCCCTCACCATCGGGCCCTTCGTATGGCAGCTGTCCACCTCGCTCAAGGGCCCGACCGAGGACATCTACAGCTCGCCGCCCAAGTTCCTGCCGAGCGACCCGACACTCCACAACTACGACCGCGTCGCCGAGATCATCCCCGTCTGGGACTACGCCCTCAACTCCTTGAAGGTCGCGGGCGCCAACGTCGTGACGAACTGCGTCGGTTCGGCCCTCGCTGGCTACGCCCTGGCCCGGATGCGCTACCGGGGCCGACGCGTGGCCACCCTCGTCTTCATCCTCGCGATGCTGGTCCCCACGGAGAGCATCATCATCGCCCAGTTCACCACCATGCGGGAACTCGGCCTGAACAACACCCTCATCGGGGTGATGCTGCCGGCCTGCGTCAGTTCCATGAACGTCCTGCTGATGCGCAACGCCTTCCTCAACCTCCCGTACGAGATCGAGGAGGCCGCCTTCGTCGACGGGGCGAACGCCTGGCAGCGGTTCCTGCGGATCGCGCTGCCGTCGGTGAAGGGGACCCTCGCCGTCGTCGCGATCTTCGCCTTCATGGGCGCCTGGGACGACTTCCTGTGGCCGCTCATCGTGCTCAGCGATCCGTCGAAGTTCACCCTGACCATCGGCCTCAACTATCTGCACGGCACCTTCGCCAACGACGAACGGCTCGTCGCCGCGGGCACGATCATCGCCGTGGCACCGCTGATCGCTCTCTTCGCCTGTCTCCAGCGGTACTTCTTCCGCGGGGTCGGCGAGGGCGCGGTCAAGGGCTGACCTGCCCGGACCTTTCCGTACATCCGATTCGCAAGGATCCCGCATGCCTGCTGCCGTGCGCTTCGGCGTCAACTACACCCCGAGCGTCGGGTGGTTCCACCACTGGCTCGACTTCGACCTCGACGCCGTACGCGCCGATCTGGACTCGATCGCCGCGCTCGGCCTGGACCACATCCGGGTCTTCCCGCTGTGGCCCTACTTCCAGCCCAACCGCACCCTGATCCGCCCGCGCGCCGTGGAGCAGCTCGTCGCGCTCGCCGACGCCGCCGCCGAACGCGGACTCGACGTCAACGTCGATGGTCTGCAAGGGCACTTGTCGAGTTTCGACTTCCTGCCCGCGTGGACCCAGACCTGGCACCGGCGGAACATCTTCACCGACCCGGAAGTGGTCGAGGGCGAAGCCGAGTACCTGCGGGTGCTCGCCGCCGCGCTCGCCGACCGGCCGAACTTCATCGGCATGACGATCGGCAACGAGGTCAACCAGTTCGCGGCCGGTCCGCATCCCGACCCGGACCGCATCACGCCGGACCAGGCAGCGGCGTGGCTCCAGCGGCTGCTCGCCGCCTGCGAGGAGGGCGCGCCGGGCAAGCTGCATCTGCACGCCTCGTACGACGCCGCCTGGTACCAGGACGACCAGCCGTTCACCCCCGAGCACTCGGCGCGGCTCGGCGCGGTCACCGCCGTGCACTCCTGGGTGTTCAACGGCACCGCCCAGCGCCACGGCCGTACGGGTGTCGCAACCGAACACCACGCCGCGTACCTCATCGAGCTGTCCAAGGCGTGGGCTGACAACCCGCACCGCCCGGTGTGGCTCCAGGAGGTCGGCGCGCCCGCGCCGCTGATCCCGGCCGGGCACGCGGCCGCGTTCACCGAGGCGACCGTGGCGAACGCCCTCGACTGCACCGACGTATGGGGCATCACCTGGTGGTGCTCGCACGACGTGAGCCGCGACCTCGCCGACTTCCCCGAACTCGAGTACAGCCTCGGCCTGTTGACCAACGACCGGCAGACCAAACCCGCGGGTCACGCCATCGCGCGGATCATCGAGGAGCGGCGTGTGTACGCACCCGCACCCCGGACCACGGCGCTAGTGGTAGAGACCACTCCGGATGGCCGTTCGGTCTGTGCTCCGGGTGGGCAGGTCTTCGAGGCCTTTGCCCGGCTGACCGCGGACGGGGCCCGCCCCACCACCGTTCTCGCGAGCCGCGCCGACGACAAGGAACACCTCGGGGCCCGTGGCATCACCGAAGTCGTCACACCCGATCAGGTCACCGAGTAGCCCCCCACGACCATACGGAGCACGCAGTGAACCTCAGCAGACGCACCGTTCTGCTTGCCGGAGCCGGCGCCGCCGCCGGACTCGTCCCCGGCCTCTCCGGTACGGCCGTCGCCGCCACCGGCGACCTTCAGCCGTACGCCTCCTACTGGTACCCCGACTCGCTGCCCTCCGGCACCCCGGGCACCGGTATCACCTGGCGCAGCCTCAAATCCTGGAGCGCCGCGAGCGACGCCGACCTGGCGTTCAACAGCGCGTCCGTGCCGCTCGCCGCACGGTTCACGCCGACCCCGGCGAACACGACCGCCCGCAGCGGGCAGGCCCGTATCCAGTCCCTCGTCTCCTTCGGCCCCACGGCGAGCAACCCCTCGCAGGGCGCGGCCACCGCCGACTACTACGCGCTCACCCACTGGGCGTACGTCGACGAACTCATCTTCTGGGGCGGCTCGTCGGGCGAGGGCCTGATCCTCGCCCCGAACGCACCCGTCGTCGACGCGGCCCACCGCCACGGCGTGCCCGTCCTCGGCAACGTCTTCCTGCCGCCCGTCGCCTACGGGGGACAGCTCCAGTGGACCCGCGACCTGGTGCAGAAGGACGCCACCGGGCACTACCCGCTCGCCGCCCAACTCGTCGCGGTCGCCGAGGCGTACGGCTTCGACGGCTGGTTCGTGAACGCCGAGACGAGCGGCGGCAACGCCGCGCTCGCCACCGACATGCTCGGCTTCCTGAAGGAACTCAAGGCGCTGGGCACGGCGAAGGGCCAGCGCGTCACCTGGTACGACTCGATGACCGTCGGCGGTTCGGTGAGCTGGCAGGGCGCGCTGAACAGCCAGAACCAGACGTTCTTCCAGTCCGCCGACTCCATGTTCATCGACTTCCGCTGGTCGGCGACCAGCCTGGCCTCCTCGGGGACGCTGGCGCAGCAACTCGGGCGCAACCGCTACGAGTTGTGGACGGGCGTCGATGTGGAGGCCAGTGGCACGAGCAAGTCCGTCAACTGGAACGCGATCGTGCCGACCACCGCGGCCCATGTCACCTCCATCGGCTTCTACCGGCCCGAGTGGACCCGCAACCATCTGCCCGCGAGCCGTACCCCCGGCGATTTCCACGCCTCCGACGACCTGTTCTGGACCGGCGCCACCCTCGACCCCTCCAAGCCCAACCTGACGGCCACGTGGCGCGCCCCGGCCGTCTCCGTCGCCGACCGCTCGACCGTCAGCTCCGTCCCCTTCGCGAGCGCCTTCAACACGGGCCACGGACTGAAGTGGTACGAGGACGGTGCGGCGATCTCGGACGCGGCCTGGAACCACCTCGGTCTCCAGGACCGGCTGCCGTCCCGCCGCTGGGTCGTGCGGACCACGGGCCAACGCCCCGCCGTCACCTTCGACTTCGCGGATGCCTGGCGCGGCGGCAGCAGTGTCCTTGTCGACGGCGCCCTGGATGCGCCGACCACGCTTGACCTCTACTCGACAGAGCTGTCGCTCGGCGCGGACACGGTGGTCGAGCTGACCCACCGCGCCGACTCCGGAAGCGTGCAGGTCGAGCTGGCCGTCGCCACCGCCGAGCCGGACACGGCGGGAGGGGCGCCCCCGTACACGTACTTCCCCGTGAGCACGGGTGATGGCTGGGGGACCTCGACCGTGCGGTTGACGGGACTGTCGGGGGAGATACGGGCCCTGGGCGTCCGGCTCACCGCCACCAGTGGTCCGGTGCGCTGGCGGCTGGGCGGGCTCGCTGTGCGGGACGAGGTGGTGACCCCCGCCGCGCCCACCGGCCTGGTCGTCACGGACGCCGACACGGGCAGCCTGCGCTTCGCTTGGGAGGGCGCCCCCGGCCCCGTACGCCACTACGAGCTGTACCGGACGCTCCCCGACGGCACCCGACGCTTCCTCGGCGGCACCTGCCAGCACGCGTTCTACGTCGGCGGTCTCGTCCCTGAGCAGGGGGAGAGCGCCGCAGGGTTCGAACTGCGCGCGGTTGGGGAGCTGTTCACCGTCTCGCCCGCCGCCACGACCACCCACACCTGGTAGAAGGCACCATCCCTCACCCCACGGAGCACTCTCATGCATGACGACCGCACCCTGGTCGAAGCCCGTCTCAAGCGCGTTCTCGACGAGCGCCTACGTCCCGCCGTGTACCCCGAGTCCGTACCGCTCGAGGTCACGGTGTGGCACGCGCCCGACGAGCCGGTGCCGGTGGCCGAAGGACTCGCGGCCACCACGGAGCCGATCGAGGTGGGCGCGCGCTGGGGTGTTCCGTGGGGCACCAGCTGGTTCCGCGTCACCGGGACCGTCCCGGCGGCGTGGGCCGGCCGGACCGTCGAGGCACTGTTGGACCTCGGCTTCGACGAGAACATGCCCGGCTTCCAGTGCGAGGGGCTCGTCTACCGGCCCGACGGGACTCCGGTGAAGGGTCTCAACCCGCGCAACCAGTGGGTTCGGATCGGCGCCCCTGTCGAGGGCGGCGAGGAGGTCCGGCTGCACATCGAGGCCGCCTCCAACCCGGTCATCCTCGACTACCACCCCTTCCTGCCCACGCAGTTGGGTGACAAGGAGACGGCGGGCAGTGAACCGCAGTACAAGCTGGAGCGGATGGACCTGGCCGTCTTCGACGAGACCGTGTGGCAGCTCGTCCTCGACCTGGAGGTGCTCGGTGAGCTGATGGCCGAGCTGCCGGTGGAGTCCGCGCGGCGCTGGGACATCCTGCGGGCGGTGGAGCGGGCGCTCGACGCCGTCGACCTCCAGGACGTCAACGGCACGGCGGAAGCGGCGCGTTCACTGCTGGCGGGGGTGCTGGCCGAGCCCGCCGTGCCCTCCGCGCACCGGATCAGCGCGGTCGGGCACGCGCACATCGACTCGGCGTGGCTGTGGCCGCTGCGCGAGACGGTCCGCAAGGTGGCCCGGACGACCTCCAACATGACCGCGCTCATCGAGGACGAGCCGGACTTCGTCTTCGCCATGTCGCAGGCCCAGCAGTGGGCCTGGGTGAAGGAGCACCGGCCCGAGGTGTGGGCGAAGGTGAAGAAGGCCGTGGCCGACGGGCGGTTCGTGCCCGCGGGCGGCATGTGGGTCGAGTCGGACACGAACATGCCGGGCTCGGAGGCGATGGCCCGTCAGTTCGTGCACGGGAAGCGGTTCTTCCTCGATGAGTTCGGCATCGAGAACGACGAGGCCTGGCTGCCCGACACCTTCGGCTTCGCCGCCGGACTGCCGCAGATCATCAAGGCGGCCGGCTCCAAGTGGCTGCTGACACAGAAGATCTCGTGGTCGCAGACCAACAAGTTCCCGCACCACACCTTCCAGTGGGAGGGCATCGACGGCACCCGCATCTTCACGCACTTCCCGCCCGTCGACACCTACAACTGCTCCATGAAGGGCAGCGAGATCGCCCACGCGGCGAGCAACTTCAAGGACAAGGGCGTCGCCCGGCACTCCCTCGCCCCCACCGGCTGGGGTGACGGAGGCGGCGGCACGACGCGGGAGATGATCGCGAAGGCGGCGCGGCTGAAGGACCTCGAAGGCTCCGCGACGGTGGTGTGGGAGACGCCCGGGGAGTTCTTCGAGAAGGCGGAGGCCGAGTACCCCAACGCCCCCGTGTGGGTCGGCGAGTTGTACCTCGAACTCCACCGCGCCACGCTCACCAGTCAGGCCAAGACCAAGCAGGGCAACCGGCGCAGCGAGCACCTCCTGCGCGAGGCCGAACTGTGGGCGGCGACCGCGGCCGTACGGACCGGATTCCCCTATCCGTACGAGGAGTTGGACCGCATCTGGAAGACGGTGCTGCTCCACCAGTTTCACGACATCCTGCCCGGCTCCTCCATCGCCTGGGTGCACCGGGAGGCGCGCGCCACCTACGAGCGTCTCGCCGCCGAGCTGAACGGCATCATCGACGCGGCCCAGCGCGCCCTGGCCGGCGAGGGCTCGGCGGACCTCGTCTTCAACTCGGCGCCGCACCACCGCGACGGCGTCCCCGCGGGCGGCGCGCGGACCCCGGCCATCGTCGGAAGCACCGCACTCGCGGCCCGCGTCAACGGCGGGTTCGTCCTCGACAACGGGCTGCTGCGGGTCGGTATCGACGCCCGGGGGCTCGTCGTATCGGTGTACGACATCGAAGCCGACCGGGAGACGGTCGCGCCGGGTCAGGCCGCGAACCTGCTCCAGGTGCATCCCGACTTCCCGAACATGTGGGATGCCTGGGACGTCGACGAGTTCTACCGCAACACGGTCACGGACCTGGTCGACGCCGACGAGGTCGTGCCCGGCGCGGACGGCGTGTCGGTCCGGATCGTCCGGTCCTTCGGCGTGTCGCGGGTCACCCAGGTGCTGATCCTCGCGCCGGGGGAGCGGCGCCTCGGCATCGACACCGAGGTCGACTGGCACGAGACCGAGAAGTTCCTGAAGCTCGCCTTCCCGCTCGACGTGCACGCCGAAAGGTATGCGTCGGAGACCCAGTTCGGGCACTTCTACCGGCCCACGCACACCAACACGAGCTGGGAGGCGGCCAAGTTCGAGGCGTGCAACCACCGGTTCGTGCACATCGAGGAACCGGGGTGGGGCGTCGCACTCGTCAACGACTCGACGTACGGGCACGACGTGACCCGGCACGTCCGCGACACCGACTCCGGTACGACCACCACCGTGCGCGTCTCGCTGCTCCGCGCCCCGCGCTTCCCCGACCCCGAGACGGACCAGGGCGTGCACCGCTTCCGGCACGCGCTGGTGGCGGGCGCGGGGATCGGGGACGCGGTGCGCGAGGGATGGCGGATCAACCTGCCGGAGCGGCGGGTGACCGGCTCCCAGGAGGTCGCGCCGCTGGTGACCGTCGACCAGGACGCCGTCGTCGTGACGGCGCTCAAGCTGGCCGACGACGGCAGCGGTGACGTCATCGTCCGCTTCCACGAATCACGCGGCGCTCGTACGCGCGCCACGCTGACGACAGGCTTCGAGGCGGCCGGCGTCACGGTGACCGACCTGCTGGAACGGCCACTGGCGGACGTCGCCGTGCCTGAGCTGGACGGCGATCGGATCACCTTGCGTCTGCGCGCCTTCGAGCTGGTGACGCTACGGCTGACGCGAGCCTGAGGAGCTCCCGGCGTCCGGGGCGGGCCGTGGTGATCGCGGATTGGCCCGGTGAGGCCGCGGTGGTCGCGGTTCAGCCGGCGTGGCGGTGGTGGTCGGGGTTCGCCTGGTGTGGGCCGCGGTGGTCGCGGTTCGGCCGGGCGTGGGCGGTGGTGATCGTGGTTCGCCCGGTGTGGGGCGTGGTGATCGCGTCGTCCGGTGTGGGCCGTGGTGTGGGTGGCTCAGTCGGTGTGGGCCGCGGTGGTCGGGGTTCGCCTGCTGTGGGCCGCGGTGGTCGCGGTTCGGCCGGGCGTGGGCGGTGGTGATCGCGGTTCGCCCGGTGTGGGGCGTGGTGATCGCGGTTCGTCCGGTGTGGGCCGTGGTGTGGGTGGCTCAGTCGGTGTGGGCGCGTCGATCGCGGCTCGCTCCGAGCGGGCCGTGCTGAGCGCGGTTCAGCCGATGTGGCCCGTGCTCATCGCGACTCGCCCGACGTGGGCGGTTCCGGCTCTGACGTGAGCTGGGACCGCAGCCACTGTTCGACCTCACCCACGTGTGCGGCGGCGGCCGCCCTGGCCGCCTCCGGGTCGTGCGCGACGAGGGCCCGGTGAATCGCCGCGTGCTCGCGCCGGGTGCGCTCGAAGGCGCCCTCCTCCTGGTAGCCGCGCCAGACCCGGGCGCGGAAGGTGCGGGAGGAGAGGCCCTCCAGGATGGCCGCCATCGTCTCGTTCCCGGCCGCGCCGGCGATGGCGCGGTGGAAGGCGAGGTCGTGCGAGAGGATCTCCTCCGGGTCGTCCGTCGCGTTCATCGCCGCGAGGTGTTTCTCCACGTCGGCGAGCTGGTCCGTGGTGATCCGCGCGGCGGCCAGCGCGGTCGCCGTCGACTCCAGGATCCGGCGGATCTCCAGCAGCTCGACCAGGCGCGGGCCGCGCGACAGATCGGCCACGACCCCGAAGGTCTCCAGGAGATCCCCGGCCTCCAGCTGCGTGACGTAGATGCCCGATCCGTGCCGTGCCTCCAGCACCCCGAGGACGGTGAGCGCGCGGATCGCCTCGCGCATCGAGCTGCGGGACATCCCCAGCTGGGCGGCCAGATCGCGCTCGGTCGGCAGTCGCTCTCCCGGCTCCAGCCGGCCCTCGCCGATCATCGCCTTGATCCGCTCGATGGCGCGCTGCGTCACGGTGCCCTTCTGCGGGGCGGGCTCGTCCACGCGTCTACCTCCTGTTGCCGGGTGCGCCGCAGTCTAACCAGGCAAGTGGTCGGACCACTACGGCCGAAAACAAGGAAAATTTGACTCCAAGGGGTGTTGTGACCCCGAAGTGGTCTGATAAATATTCGTCGCGGCGGCCGGAAGAGGGACTCTCCGGCCACGCGTCCTGCTCGATCTCGCTCAATGAGGAGCCGTCAGATGGCCGGCAGTACTGTGCGGAACAGGCGAATATCGTCGCGAGCGGTGCGTGTGGCGGCTGCGGCCGCGTGCGCCACCCTCGTGCTCGCGGCTTGCGGAAGCACCAAGGACGATGTCGCCTCCGGCGACGGAGGAGGCGACGGCACCGGCAAGGTCGGGGTGATCCTGCCCCTGCTGACCTCGCCGTTCTGGCAGTCGTACAACGACTACGTGCCGAAGATGGCGAAGTCCGAGGGCGTGGACGCGCTCAAGACCGTCAACTCCAACAGCGACCCGTCGCAGCAGATCACCGACATCAACAACCAGCTCAACCAGGGCGTGAAGGGCATCGTCGTGGCCCCCCTGGACAGCGCCGCGATCGCCGCGGGCCTGGACCAGGCGGAGCGCAAGGGCGTCCCTGTGGTCGCCGTCGACGTGGCGCCCGAGAAGGGCAAGGTCGCCATGGTCGTACGCGCCAACAACGTGGCGTACGGCGAGAAGGCCTGCGAGTACCTCGGGGAGCAGGTCAAGTCCGGCAAGGTCGTGCAGATCATGGGCGACCTGGCGTCGGTCAACGGGCGTGATCGCTCGGAGGCCTTCCGCGCCTGTGTGAAGGAGAAGTACCCGAAGCTTTCGGTCCTGGAGATCCCGGCGAAGTGGGAGTCCGACACCGCGGCCTCCCAGCTGGACACCCTGCTGAACGCCAACCCCGACATCAAGGGCATCTACATGCAGGCGGGCGGCGTCTACCTCGCGCCCACCCTGCAGACCCTCAAGTCCAAGGGACTGCTGAAGACGGTCGGCCAGGCGGGCCACATCACCATCGTCTCGAACGATGGCATCCCGCAGGAGTACGACGCCATCCGCAAGGGCGAGATAGACGCCACCGTCTCGCAGCCCGCCGACCTGTACGCCAAGTACGGCATGTACTACATCAAGGCGGCGATGCAGGGGAAGACGTTCAAGCCGGGCCCGACGGACCACGACTCCACGATCGTCAAGCTGCCCAGCGGCATCCTTGAGGACCAGCTGCCCGCGCCGCTGGTGACCAAGGACAACGTGGACGACGCCTCGCTCTGGGGCAACACGGTCTGATGAGTACACCACTGGTGGAGGCACGGGGGGTGGCCAAGAGGTACGGCCCCACCGTCGCCCTCCAAGACGGCCAACTCACCGTGCTCCCCGGTGAGTCGCATGCCCTCGTCGGCCGCAACGGCGCGGGCAAGTCGACCCTCGTCACCATCCTCACCGGCCTCCAGGCTCCCGACGAGGGCACGGTCCGCTTCGACGGCGAACCGGCGCCCCCGCTCACCGACCGCGACGCCTGGCGCCGCAAGGTGGCCTGCGTCTACCAGAAGCCCACCGTCGTACCGGAGTTGACGGTCGCCGAGAACCTCTTCATCAACCGGCAGCCGACCGGGCGCGGCGGCCTCATCAACTGGCGCAGGCTGAAGTCCGAGGCCGCGGAGGTCCTGGAGACCTGGGACGTGCACGTCGACCCGGACGTGCGGACCGCCGACCTCAAGGTCGAGGACCGCCAAATGGTGGAGATCGCACGGGCGTTGAGCTTCGGCGCCCGCTTCATCGTCCTGGACGAACCGACCGCGCAGCTCGACAACCGGGAGATCGAGCGGCTCTTCACCCGCATGCGCGCACTCCAGGACTCCGGCGTCACCTTCCTGTTCATCTCGCACCACCTCCAGGAGGTGTACGAGGTGTGCCAGACGGTCACGGTGCTGCGCGACGCCCGCTGGATCATCACCGCGCCGGTCGCGGAACTGCCGCGCGCGGCGCTGGTGGAGGCCATGGCGGGGGAGTCGATCGCCGAACAGGCCGTGGAGATCAGGGAAGTGGACCACGAGGCGCCGGTCGTTCTCGACGCCAAGGCACTCACCTCGGACTCGTACGAGAACGTCGATCTGACCGTCCGCCGTGGCGAGGTCGTCGGCCTCGCCGGCTCCAGCGGCAGCGGCAAGATCGAGCTGGCCGAGTCGTTCGCCGGACTGCACACGCCGACCGGCGGCACCGTTCAACTCGACGGCGAGCGGCTTCCGTTCGGTGATGTACAGGCCACGCTCAAGGCGGGCGTCGGCTTCGTCCCGCGCGACCGGCACGACCAGGGCCTCGTCTCCGGGATGACCATCGGCGACAACGCCACCATGACCGTCCTGAACCGCCTCGGCCGCTACGGGTTCATCGGCACCGACCGCAAACGCGGCTTCGCCACCGAGCTGATCGAACGCCTCGACATCCACACCGAGGGCCCCGAGCAGCCCGTCTCCGACCTCTCCGGAGGCAACGCGCAGAAGGTCGTCATGGCCCGCGCCCTCGCCTCCGACCCCCGCCTTCTCGTTCTCGTCAACCCGACCGCGGGCGTCGACGTGAAGTCCAAGGAGTCCCTGCTGTCCCGTATGGACAGCGCCCGCGAGGACGGCACCGCCGTGCTCGTCGTCTCCGACGAACTCGACGACCTGAGGCGCTGCGACCGCGTCCTCGTCCTCTTCCACGGCCGCGTCGTCGCCGAGCATCCGGCGGGCTGGCACGACCACGAGCTGATCGCCTCCATAGAAGGAGTGGACCATGGCTGACACGAAGGCCCCGTCGGCCTCGACACCCACCTCCGTACGAGCCCCCCGCCCGCGCGCCACCACCAAGACCGTGCTGCTCCGACGGGCACGTGAACTCGCCCTCGTACCAGCCTTGTTGGTGCTTCTGGTGCTCGGCGCGATCGTCAACGACTCGTTCCTCACCGAGCGGAACCTGATCTCCATCCTGGGCGCCTCGGCGGCACTCGCGATGGTCGTCCTCGCCGAGGCACTGGTGCTGATCACCGGAAAGATCGATCTGTCCTTGGAGTCGGTGGTCGGCATCGCGCCCGCCGTCGGCGCGCTCCTTGTCCTGCCCGCCGCGGCGTCCGGCTGGGGCACGGAATGGCCGGCCGCGGTCGGCCTCCTCGCGGTCCTCGTCGCGGGCGGCGTCATCGGCGCCTTCAACGGCATTCTCGTGGTGAAGTTCAAGCTCAACGCCTTCATCGTCACCCTCGCGATGCTGATCGTGCTGCGCGGACTGCTGGTCGGCGCCACCAAGGGCAAGACCCTGTTCGGCATGCCCGACGCGTTCTTCTCGCTGGCCACCACCACCTTCCTGCGCGTCCCGCTGTCGGTGTGGCTGGCCGCGGTCGCCTTCGGCATCGCCGGGCTGGTCCTCAAGTACCACCGGATCGGCCGCGCCCTGTACGCGATCGGCGGCAACGCGGAGGCGGCCCGCGCGGCCGGGATCCGCGTCGACCGGGTGGTCCTCGGGGTGTCCGTCGTCGCGGGTGTCCTCGCCTCCGTCGGCGGCATCATGCAGACCGGCTACGTCGGCGCGATCAGCGCCAACCAGGGCAACAACATGATCTTCACGGTGATGGCGGCCGCGGTCATCGGCGGCATCAGCCTCGACGGCGGCAAGGGCACCATGTTCGGTGCTCTGACCGGCGTCCTGCTCCTCGGCGTTGTACAGAATTTGCTCACGCTCGCGCAGGTGCCGTCCTTCTGGATCCAGGCCATCTACGGCGGAATCATCCTGGTCGCCCTGATGATCGCCCGCGTGACCACCGGCCGCGCCCAGGACTGACGCCTCGGCCCCCCACGGTCACCGAGGACCCCCTGCCACCGATCGAAAGGCCTTCCGTGTCCCCGATCCCCGCCCGCGTCACCGCGGTCGACACCTACGACATCCGCTTCCCCACCTCGCGCGAGCTCGACGGCTCCGACGCGATGAACCCGGACCCCGACTACTCGGCGGCGTACATCGTCCTGCGCACCGACGCGGCCGACGGCATCGAGGGGCACGGTTTCACCTTCACCATCGGGCGGGGCAACGATGTCCAGGTCGCCGCGATCGACGCGCTGCGAGGGCATGTGGTCGGACGGTCCGTCGACGAGCTGTGCGCCGACCCGGGCTCGCTGGGCCGCGACCTGATCGGCGACAGCCAGCTGCGCTGGCTCGGTCCCGAGAAGGGCGTGATGCACATGGCGATCGGCGCCGTCGTCAACGCCGTATGGGATCTGGTGGCCAAACGCGCGGGCAAGCCGCTGTGGCAACTGCTCGCCGACGCCGAGCCCGAGTGGCTGGTACGGCAGGTCGACTTCCGCTACATCACGGACGCGCTCACCCCCGACGAGGCGCTCGACCTGCTGCGGCGCGGCAGGCAAGGCGCCAAGGACCGCCAGGCCCGGCTCGTCGAACGCGGCTTCCCCGCCTACACCACCTCACCCGGCTGGCTCGGCTACAGCGACGAGAAGCTCACCCGTCTCGCCGCCCAGGCCGTCGCCGACGGCTTCACCCAGATCAAGCTGAAGGTCGGCGCCGACCTGGCGGACGACATACGCCGCTGCCGAGTCGCCCGTTCCGTGGTCGGCCCGGACATCCGCATCGCGGTCGACGCCAACCAGCGCTGGAACGTCGACGAGGCCATCGCCTGGACGAAGGCCCTCACCGAGTTCGAGCCCTATTGGATCGAGGAGCCCACCAGCCCCGACGACGTCCTCGGCCACGCCGCCATCCGCAAGGCGGTGGCACCGGTCAAGGTCGCCACCGGCGAGCACGTCCAGAACCGCATCATCTTCAAGCAGCTCCTGCAGGCCGGCGCCATCGACGTCCTCCAGATCGACGCGGCCCGCGTGGGCGGTGTCAACGAGAACCTCGCCATCCTGCTGCTCGCCGCCAAGTTCGGCGTACCGGTCTGCCCGCACGCGGGCGGCGTCGGCCTGTGCGAACTCGTCCAGCACCTCTCGATGTTCGACTTCGTGGCCCTCTCCGGCACCACCGAGGACCGGGTCATCGAGTACGTCGACCATCTGCACGATCACTTCCTCGACCCGGTGGTGATACGCGAGGGTCACTACGTGGCACCCGCCGCACCCGGCTTCTCGGCCACCATGCGGCCCGAGTCCATCGCGGAGTTCACCTTCCCTGACGGCACCTTCTGGGCCGCCGATCTCGCCGAGCAGTCACTCACCGACCCGAAGGGAGCAGCGGCATGACCGACTTCGAAGGCCTCAAGGCACTGGTCACAGGCGGCGCCTCCGGAATCGGCCGGGCCGCCGCCGACCTCCTCGCCGCCCGTGGCGCCCAGGTCGCCGTCCTCGACCTGGACCCGTCGTCCGTAGAGAAGCCGCTCCTCGGCTACCGCGCCGACGTCTCCGTCGACGCGTCCGTACGCGAGGCCGTGGCCGCCGCCGTCGCCGAGCTGGGCGGACTCGACATACTGATCAACAACGCGGGCATCGGCGCCGCGGGCACCGTCGAGGACAACGACGACGAGCAGTGGCACCGGGTCCTGGACGTCAACGTCGTCGGCATCGTCCGTACGACCCGCGCGGCCCTGCCCCACCTGCGGGCCTCCGAGCACGCGGCGATCGTGAACACCTGCTCCATCGCCGCCACCGCGGGACTCCCACAGCGCGCCCTGTACTCCGCCACCAAGGGCGCCGTCCTCTCCCTCACCCTCGCGATGGCCGCCGACCACCTCCGCGAAGGCGTCCGCGTCAACTGCGTCAACCCCGGTACGGCGGACACCCCGTGGGTCGGCCGCCTCCTCGACGCGGCCCCCGACCCCGCCGCCGAACGCGCCGCTCTGGAGGCCCGCCAGCCCTCCGGCCGCCTCGTCTCGGCAGCCGAAGTCGCGGGCGCCATCGCCTACTTGGCGAGCCCGCTGTCCGGCGCCACCACCGGCACGTCACTCGCCGTTGACGGCGGTATGCAGGGACTGCGGCTGCGCCCGGCGGCCCAGTGAGCACGCTCGGCAGGAGCGGCGTCGAGGTCAGCCCCCTGGCCTTCGGCGCCGCCGCCATCGGCAACCTGTTCACCGCCGTGAGCGACGAGCAGGCGCAGGAGGCCGTGGACGCCGCCTGGGCGGGTGGCATCCGCTACTTCGACACGGCCCCGCACTACGGCATCGGCCTCGCCGAGCGACGCCTCGGCGCGGCCCTGCGTGACCGGCCGCGCTCCGAGTACACCGTCTCCACCAAAGTGGGCCGCCGCCTGGAGCCCACGGACGCGGACGCGGGCGGCGACGACCTGGACAACGGGTTCGCCGTGCCCGCCACGCACCATCGCGTCTGGGACTTCAGCGCGGACGGCGTACGGCGGAGCCTGGACGCCAGCCTCGAACGGCTCGGCCTCGACCACGTGGACGCCGTCTATCTCCACGACCCGGACGACCACGCCGAGCAGGCCTTCCGCGAGGCCTACCCGGCCCTGGAGAAGCTGCGCGCGGAAGGTGTGTTGGGCGCGATCGGCGCCGGCATGAACCAGACCGAGATGCTGACCCGCTTCGTACGCGACACGGATGTCGACGTGGTCCTGTGCGCCGGCCGGTACACCCTGCTCGACCACCGGGCGCTCACCGACCTGCTGCCTGCCGCCCAGGAGCGCGGCACGTCGGTCGTCATCGGCGGCGCCTTCAACTCCGGCCTGCTCGCCGACCCGAAACCGGGAGCGACGTACAACTACGCCACCGCTCCGGCCGAGTTGCTGGACCGCGCCCTGCGGCTGAAGACGATCGCCGCACGGCACGGCACGACCCTGCGCGCCGCGGCCCTGGCCTTCCCGGCCGCCCACCCGGCGGTGGCGAGTGTCCTCGTCGGCGCCCGCTCAGCGCACGAAGTGCGGGACTGCGTCGAACAGTTCGCGACTCCGGTGCCCGCGGACTTCTGGCAGGAACTGCGCGCCGAGATCCTGCTTCCCTCCGACGCCCCCGTACCCGTACAGGAGCCGTCATGAGAGCCGCACCGAGGGAGCTGCCGTGACCGTCGTCGACGCCCACCACCACGTCTGGGACCTCTCCGTACGGGACCAGGACTGGATCACCGGACCCGAACTCCAGCCCCTGCGCCGGAACTTCACCATCGCGGACCTCGAACCGGAGGCGCGGGCCGCCGGGGTCGACCGCACGGTCCTCGTGCAGACGATCACCGTGGCGGCCGAGACCCCGGAGTTCCTCGCCCTGGCGGCGGAGAACGAGTTGATCGGGGGAGTGGTCGGATGGACCGACCTGACCGCGCCCGAGGTCGCCGACGAGCTCGCGCGGCTGCGGGAGTTGCCGGGCGGCCGGTATCTCAAGGGCATTCGCCATCAGGTCCAGGGTGAGCTGGACCCCCAGTGGCTGCTGCGTCCGGACGTACGGCGGGGACTGGCCGCCGTCGCGGAGGCGGGGCTCGTCTACGACCTGATCGTCCAGCCCCACCAGCTGCCCTCTTGTGCCGAGGTGGCGGCGGCGCTGCCCGAACTCACCTTCGTACTGGACCATGTGGGCAAGCCGCCCATTGCCGCCGGTGCGCTCGAACCGTGGGCATCCGATGTGCGTGCTCTCGCCGCACGGCCCAACACGGTGTGCAAGCTCTCGGGCATGGTGACGGAGGCGGACCCCGCGAAATGGACGTCCGAGGACCTGCGCCCGTACGCGGACACCGTGCTGGACGCTTTCGGCCCCCGCCGCCTGATGTTCGGCTCCGACTGGCCGGTGTGCATCCTGGCGGCAACCTACGGCCAAGTGGCCGAGGCTGCACAGGAGTTGACCGCTGGCCTTGGTGATGACGAGCGTGAGCAGGTCTTCGCGGGAACCGCCACCCGCGTCTACCGTCTCTGAGCCACCGAATCGAGCCGCGTCGGGGGCAGAAACTCCCGCACGTACGTCCGGTGCCAGCACGCGCCCGACTCCCGCAGCTCGCGCCAGGTGGTGTAGCGGTAACGGTAGAGGCTCGCGCGGACATAGCGGGGCGGGGAGTCGGCGGGGAACGGAGAGCGGCGCAACAGTCGTAGTGTGTCCCGGTCGTTCTCCAGGAGCCGCTCCACGAGACCCGCGAACCAGGACTCGGCATACGCGGGGGAGAGCGCCGCGAACCACATCATCCAGTCGAGCCGCAGATGGTACGGCGCGAACTGGCGCGGCCAGTGGCGCGGATCGCCCGGCTTGCCCCTGAACTCGTACTCTCGCCAGTCCGAGTCCTCCCGCGGCAGCTCGTCCGCCGTGCCCTCGACGATCACCTCGTGGCGCACTCTGCTGACACTGCCGAACGCTCCATAGCTGTTGACCAGATGGAGCGGGTCGAAGGAGCGGTTCATGACCTGGCGCCGGGAGAGCATGTTGCGGACGGGATGGTAGCTGAGTGCCAGCAGCGCCGCGGCCACGGCGAGGACCACGACCTCGTACCAGCGGGGTGCCCCGGACACCTCCGGTGCGGTGGTGGGGAACTCGACCGCCGGCAGGGCCAGCACGATCGTGATCCAGTTCAGCCAGGAGAAGTTGCCGGAGAGGATCAGCCACAGCTGCGTGAGGATCATCAGTGAGGCGGCGGCCGTGGCGATCGGCTGCGGGGTGAACAGCAGCACGGGGACGGCCAGTTGGGTGACGTGGTTGGCGGCCACCTCGACCCGGTGGAAGGGCTTGGGAAGGTGGTGGAAGAACCAGCTCAGCGGGCCCGGCATCGGCTGGGTCTCGTGGTGGTATTCGAGGCAGGTCAGCTTCCGCCAGCAAGCGTCGCCTCGCATCTTGATCAGCCCGGCGCCGAACTCGACGCGGAACAGCACCCAGCGCAGCAGGAAGAGGACGACGATCGGCGGAGCCACCTCGTCGTTGCCGAGAAAGACAGCGAGGAAGCCCACCTCCAGGAGCAGCGACTCCCAGCCGAACGCGTACCAGGTCTGACCGACGTTGACGATGGACAGGTACATCACCCACGGGACGAACCACAGCAACATGCCGCCCCAGAGCGGCAGTTGCGAGTCCAGGCCCGCGATCAGTGCCACCGACACCGCGCAGCCCGTCCAGGACCAGGCCGCGAAGAAACGGTCCGAGTAGCGCAGTTGGAACACGCTCGGCGCCCGGCGGAACGGCATCCGGGCCACGAAGCGGGGCACCGGCAGCATCCCGCGCTCCCCGATGAGCGCGCGGAACTGCAACGCCGCGCCCAGGAACGCGACGAGGTACAGCACGGCGAGCGCCCGCTGGAAGACCAGCCGGCTCAGCCAGTACTCGGGTGCGACGAACCACTCCACGACGCGCGAGCTCCTCTCCCTGCCAGTGTGACGCTGGGTGACCGCCTCCGCTTGCGTGGCCCAAGTGGGTGACGCAGACAATGGTGGACGAACTGCCCGGGATGGACGGGAGAACGTGGTGCGCATACCCACCAGAACCCTCGTCACGGCCTGCGCGCTCTCGGCGGCGTTCCTCGTCGCCGGGTGCGGCGGCGACAGCGACGGGGACCAGGCGTCCGGCGGATCCGGCGGTGAGCTGTTCCTGGAGCCGGTCGCGGCCCAGGGGGACGCTCCCTTCACGGACTCCACCGCCGGTTCCCCCACGCCCCCGCCCCCCGTCACCCGAACGCCGCAACCGGCCCCCACCAAAAACGCCTCCGCCACCCGGAGCGCACGCTCCCTCTCGGGGTCCACGCCTGGCCTCTACGGCGGCGTCCACTCCGTCGGCAGCTGCGACGTGGAGCGGCAGATCGCCCTCCTCACCGCCGACCGCACCAAGGCTCGCGCCTTCGCGCAGGTCACCGGCGTCTCCCAGGTTTCCCTCCCGAGCTATCTGCGGGGTCTGACCTCGGTCGTGCTGCGGGCGGACACGCGGGTCACGAACCATGGGTTCAGCGGTGAGCGGGCGACCGGTCGCCAGTCGGTCCTTCAGGCGGGTACCGCCGTGCTCGTCGACAACCGGGGGGTGCCGCGCGTCCGCTGTGCCTGCGGAAACCCGCTGAAGCCGCCTGTCGACTCCGAGCGGTCCCCGGGCACCCACGGACAGGCCTGGTCCGGGTACCGGACCGCCGACGTTGTCGTCGTGGCCCCGGCGTCCACAGCCATCACCAACATCACGATCATCAACATCGTCGACAACACCTGGATCGAGCGACGGATCGGCGACGACGGTCGCCACGACCACGCCGTACCGCGACCGGACGACTGGACACGGTCCCCGGATCCCGAGGACTCGTCCTCGGGCGGTCACCCGAGGGAGGACGGCGCCCGGCCGGAGGAGTCGGCGTCCGACTGCGTGACTCCGATCGTGACGGTGACACCGGGGGAGACCGAGAGCGCTCCGGCCGACCCGTCCGACCGCACTCCGGCCGAACCCGCGGACTGCGCCACGGCCAGCGTCACCGCCCCGCCCACGACGGATCCCGGAAGCACCCTGACCCCCTCGGACGAGAGCACCTCTCCGGAGACGCGGACGGAGACGGGAACGGAGACGGAGACGATCACTCCCGACCGGTCCACGCCCGAGGATCCCTCGACCACCGAAGACCTCACCACGCCGGACGAGCCCGGCACCCCCGACGAGCAGTCCGCCCCGCTGGACTCGACGACATCGAGCGAGGAGGTCGGCCCCGACACCGTCCCGGACAGTCCCGATGTGCCGGACGGCGGCGGGATGATTCCCGACGAGCCGACCACCTCGGACAGCGTTTTCGACGCCGCGACCGACGTGTCCGGCGGTTGAGCGTCGGCTCGGCGAGGGTGCCCGGCGCCGGGCACCCCGTAACTCACCGCGGTCGAATAATCCGGCAAATCCTGACAAAGTGGCCACATGGTTGATCGGGGAGCGAGCGCCCTGTCACTCCCGGACGACTGGCCTGCCCACCCGGATCCGATCCTGGCGCTCAACCGCATGGGCAGCTTCGACTGGGACCTGGACGCCGGTCTGTTCCAGATGGACGCCCAGGCCCACGAGGTCTTCGACCTGCTTCCCGAGGAATATGACGGGAACCCGGAGACCCTGGCCATACGTGTGCCTCCGGTGGAGGGCATCCGCCTGGACACCCTGGTCTCCCAGGCACTCAAGGACGGCAGCGAGAACTACGGCGCCTACTTCCGCATCCGCACCCGGGACGGCTCCCTGCGCTGGACCCACACCCAGGGCTACATCCGCCGCGACGAGACCGGCAGACCCCGCCGGATCATCGGCATCCTCCGGGACGCCACACAGGAGCTGAGCGAGCGCGCGGCGCGCCGTGAGCAGGCCGCCCAGGACCAGGTCCGCCGCCAGCAGACGAGCGTCGTACAGATCACCACGGCGGCACTGGCCCACGCCCGCACCGTCCAGGACGTCATCGACGCCCTGGACGACACCCACGGCATCACCCACCTCGGGGCGACGAGCCTGGTCATGGGCCTGGTGGAGGCGGGGCGCATCAACATGGTCGCCGCGGGCCCCGAGGACAGCTACGTGCCAGGCACCCGGATCACGCGCATCGACGCGCAGTACCCGATGAACGAGGTCGTACGGACCCTCGTACCGCACTTCATCGAGTCACCGGAGGAGTTCGCCGAGTCGTACCCGCTCCTGTGGCCGCACATCACCGACCTGAAGATCACCTCGGCCGCGTATCTGCCGCTCATCGTGCAGGCCCGGCCCATCGGCGCGATCGGCCTGCTCTACGACGACCGGCACGGCTTCTCGGAGGAGGACCGCAATGTCCTCCTCGCGCTCGGCAGCAGCATCGCGCAGAGCCTCCAGCGGGCCATGTTCTACGAGCAGGAGAAGGACCTCGCCCAGGGCCTCCAGCAGGCCATGCTGCCGCGCTCCATCCCCAGCGTGCCCGGCGCCGAAATCGCCGTCCGCTACCGCTCCGCCTCCCTCGGCCGGGACATCGGCGGCGACTGGTACGACGTGATCCCGCTGCCCGGCGGTCGCGTCGGCGCCGTCATCGGCGACGTCCAGGGCCATGACACGCACGCGGCCGCCGTCATGGGCCAGCTGCGCATCGTGCTGCGCGCCTACGCCGCCGAGGGCCACACCCCGGCCACCGTGATGGCCCGCGCCTCGGTCTTTCTGAAGGAACTCGACACCCAGCGCTTCGCCACCTGCCTGTACGCGGAGGCCGACATGTCCACCGGTGTCGTCCAGCTGGTCCGGGCCGGCCACATCGACCCGCTGGTCCGGCGGACCGACGGCAGCTGCTACCGGCTGCCCGTGGAAGGAGGACTGCCGCTCGGCCTGTCCGCCGAGTTCGGGCGCCTCGAATACCCGGTCGGCACCTTCGAGCTGGACCCCGGCCAGACCCTGCTGATGTACACCGACGGCCTGGTCGAACAGCCGGGCATCGACCTCGACGAAGGCATGCGCACCCTCCAGGCGCTCGTTCGCACGGGCCCTGACGACGTCCATGACCTCGCCGACCGGCTGATCGACGTGGCCGAGGACCGCGGCGGCGACGACGACGTCGCGCTGCTGCTCCTGCGCCGCCGCACCCTCACCGCCCAGCAGACCGGCGGACGCCTCCAGCAGCATGTCGCCGCCGGTGACCCGGAGGCGCTCACCGCGGCCCGGCACATGATCCGGGCCGCCGTCACCGCCTGGGGCGCGGCGGAGCGCGCCGACGAGATCGAGCTGGTCGCCGACGAGGTGATCACCAACGCCCTGATGCACACCGAGGGCCCCGCGATCGTCACCCTGCGGGTCCTGACGGGCACCGACCGCCGGCTGCGCGTCGAGGTCGAGGACTCCTCCAGCGCCCTGCCACGCCGCCGCGAGGCCGGTGAGTCCGGCGTCTCGGGCCGCGGCCTCCTCCTCGTCGACCGGCTCACCGACGTCTGGGGCGTGGAGGCCCGCGGCGGCGGCAAGTGCGTATGGTGCGAGTTCATCGTTCCGGAACGGGACTGACCACCGGTCCACATCGTGATGTAGGTGCCGAGTGGCACTCTGGACGTATGCCGGAACTGCCCGAGGTCGAAGCGCTGAAGGACTTCCTGGCCGACCACCTCGTCGGCCGTGAGGTCGTGCGGGTGCTGCCCGTCGCCATCAGCGTCCTGAAGACGTACGACCCTCCCGTCAGCGCCTTCGAGGGCCGCGAGGTCACGGCCGTGCACCGGCACGGCAAGTTCCTCGACATCGAGGCCGACGGGCTGCACTTCGTGACGCACCTGGCCCGCGCGGGCTGGCTGCACTGGAAGGACACCCTGCCCGACGGGCCGCCCCGCCCCGGCAAAGGCCCTCTCGCGCTGCGCGTCGCCCTGGAGACCGGCGAGGGCTTCGACCTCACCGAGGCCGGCACCCAGAAGAAGCTCGCCGTGTATGTCGTACGGGACCCGGCGGAGATCCCCGGCGTCGCACGCCTGGGCCCCGACCCGCTCGCCGACGATTTCGACGAGGCGCGGTTCGCCAAGCTGCTGGCAGGCGAGCGGCGCCAGCTGAAGGGCGCGCTGCGCGACCAGAGCCTGATCGCGGGCGTGGGGAACGCGTACAGCGACGAGATCCTGCACGCCGCCAAAATGTCGCCCTTCAAGCTCGCCGCCACGCTGAACCCCGAGGAGACCGGCCGCCTGTACGCGGCGCTGCGCTCCACGCTCACCGAAGCCGTGGAGCGCTCCCACGGACTGGCCGCCGGGCGTCTGAAGAAGGAGAAGAAGAGCGGACTGCGGGTGCACGGCAGAGCGGGGGAGCCCTGCCCGGTGTGCGGCGACACCATCCGCGAGGTGTCCTTCAGTGACTCCTCGCTCCAGTACTGCCCGACCTGCCAGACGGGCGGGAAGCCGCTCGCGGACCGCCGGATGTCAAGGCTCCTCAAGTAGCCCCGCACCGGCTGGTCCTGACGTCAGCTGCCGGTGCCCGCGTCGAGCGTCACCAGGTGCTCGCCGTCCGTCGTGCGCACCTCGAACCGGCTGATCTCCTTGGACTGCAACGCGGCGCCGCCCTGCATGCTGGTGGCCTTGCCGCTGTCGCCCTGCGCCATCCAGCTCGTCACCGTCTGCTCGGAACCGTCCTTGCCGATCGCGATGAGCTGACAGGAGCGCGGTCCCGCCGCGTCCTTGACCTGCACATCGACCTGGCTGCCCCAGACCCGGTCCTCGGACGTGACCTGGGCCCACACACCGGTCTGCGCGTCCGTCGCGGCGACCTGCGTGGTCGGGGAACCGTCCGCCGTGACGATCGCGATCGCGGGCCCGCCCGCCGCGAACACCACGGAGGCGGCAACGGCGTACAGCCACCGTCGGCGCCCGGCCTTGTGCCGGTTCGCCACCTCACCGAGCAGCCGGTCGAGCAGCCGGGGCCCCGGGGCGGCGAAGGGGTGCACCGAGCGCGGGGTTGACCGGCGGTACAGCATCAACTGCCGTGCCGCGGGCCGGAATTCACTCACATGGGCGGCGCACTGAGGGCACTCCATGAGGTGATCCTCGAAGCGGAAGGCGTCCGCTTCATTCAGCACGCCGAGCGCGTATGCGCCGACGTCGCGATGCCGTTCCAGGGACCTCATACCGATACCGAATCCTCGTGGCGATTGGGGGTGATGGTGCGGGGTGGGGGTGGTGTTGCTGTTGCCCACCGGTACGCACCAGACCGCCGAATCACTCAAGACTCGTTCGGAATGACGACCAGGACGTTCGGAGCGAGAGGGCCCGCGGATTGGTGCGGGCACAGAAAAGTTTGGCGTGCGGTGCGGACGGTCAGAAGAGATGGATCGCCAGATGCCCCAGCGGCAGCCCCAGTCGCCAGGCCGGCGTCCACACCTTCGGACCGTCGTCCTCGCCCGGGACGGGCCCGCCACCAGGCACGGCGTCCAGGTCGGGGGCGAGCAGTTCGGTCTCCTCCAGCCAGCGCCAGGCCGCCGAGGCCAGCTCCAGGTCCGGGTCCGGTGCACCCGAGTCGACGGCCTGCGCCGCGAGCCGCGCCATGTGCTCTCGCACCCAGTCCCGCCAAGGCTGGTCGTACGCCGTCAGCGAAAGCCAGGTCTCCAGCTGAGTGATGACCCTGATGCCGGAGAGCTCACCGCCCGCGTCGGACAGGAAGATGGTCAGCGCCAGGGCATCCCGCCCCGCGCGGAACTCGAAGGATGTGGGCGGCATCAGGTCGCCGGTCCGCAGCAGTTCGTCGGCGATGTACTCGGCGTACAACCACGCCATGGGGACGGTGAGTTCTCCGCCTCCGGTGCCGTCCGTGCTCTCTTGACCTCTGTGCAGCATCCCTTCCTGCCTTCCTCCGGTGCGTGCGCGTAGCCCGACCCCCGGCCCCGGTCCGGAACATGGATGAAGACAGCAGATTGCTCAACCATGGTCCTCGGCAGGCGATTTACCGAAATTTGACTCGACCTTTGGTTTCACCGCAGGTCGGCCGCGTATCCCGGAAGTACCCGGCGCAGGGCGCGGAGCGCGTAATAGGCGCGGGACTTCACCGTACCGGGCGGAATCCCGAGCGCCGCCGCGGCCTCCGCCACACTCGCCCCTTGGAAGTACACCAGCACCAGGACTTCACGGTGCTCGGGAGTGAGTGTCTTCACAGCCTCCCGCACATCGAGCGTCGCCGCGGACCTTTCGGCGTGATCGGCGCAGACGCGCGCGCTTTCCAGCACCGCGTCCCCGACCTCCGCAGGGCGCGCCTGGCGGGCCCGCCGCGCGTCGATCGCCAGCCGCCTGGCGACGGTGAGCAGCCAGGGGCGTACGGAGTCGAAGGCGTCGGCACGCAGCGCCTCGGGGTTCTGCCAGGCCCGTACGAAGGTCTCCTGCACCAGATCCTCGGCGCGCTGCCGGTCGCCGTCGGAGAGCCGCAGGAGCAGCGCGAAGAGGGGCCGGCCGTGCTCGCGCTGGAGTTCGGCCAGCTCGTGCTCGGCGGTCGTTCCGCGGGTGATGGTGGTGGTTCCGGCCGTCATGGCGTGTATGCCAGCCGGTGCCGCTCCGTCAGGACAGGGGCGGCGCACGGTTCTGCGGTGGGCGGTCGAAGCAGTCGGTGAACGGTGCGGTGAGCGGTTCATCGGGGCTGTGGCTGCTGCTCGTTGCCGGGGACTGTGCCCCCGGACACTCTTCGTCCGAAGGGCTCGTCCTCGGACGCCGGACGGGCTGAAGGTGTGCGTTGCTCCTTGACTCCTGGCTGCCCGTGTACGTGGATGCGTGTCACTTCATACGTAAATATGACTGCATCGGGGCTGGGTATGACCACACGCAGGCGACAGACCACCCTGGCCATCGCGGCCGTACTCGTCGTGACGGGCTGTCAGGCCGCCCAGGACCCGCCGGCCCGGCGGAGCGGGCAGCCCGCGGCACCCGCCGACCCTCGCGGATTCACCCTCGTCGCCTCCGGTGACGTACTGCCGCACACCTCGATCATCGAGAGGGCGCAGGCGGACGCGGGCGGCAACGGATACGACTTCCGGCCGATGTTCGCCGGCGTCCAGCCCGTCGTGTCCGGCGCCGGTCTGGCGATCTGTCACATGGAGACCGTGTACGGCGCGGACGGCGACTACACGGGCTACCCGACCTTCAAGTCCCCGCCGCAGGTGGCCGAGGGGCTCGCCGCGACCGGCTACGACGCCTGCTCCACGGCCTCCAACCACACCCTGGACGACGGAGCCGAGGGGATCCGGCGCACCCTGGACGCGCTCGACCGCGCGGGTGTGCGGCACGCCGGCTCGGCGCGCACGGAGGCCGAGAGCGGTGCCACCGTGATGCGGGCGGGCAGCGCCAAGGTCGCGCATCTCGCCTACACCTACGACACGAACGGCTTTCCGCTTCCGCAGGGGCAGCCCTGGGCCGTCAACCTCATCGACCCCGACAGGATCGTCGCGGACGCCCGGGCAGCGCGGCAGGCGGGCGCCGACGTGGTCGTCGTATCCCTGCACTGGGGCACCGAATGGCAGGACGAGCCGGACGAGCGGCAACTGTCGCTCAGCAGGCAGCTGACCGCCTCCCGGACGGACGGGCGGCCCGACATCGACCTCATCCTCGGCACGCACGCCCATGTCCCGCAGGCGTACGAGAAGGTCAACGGCACCTGGGTCATCTACGGCATGGGTGACCAGATCGCCGGCGAGATGTCCAACTACCAAGGCGTCCTGGATCCGCGGGGCAACGAAGGCACCATCGGCCGCTTCACCTTCGCCCCGCCCACGCGCCAGGGCGGCCGGTGGGAGGTGAAGAAGGCCGAGTTCATCCCGCAGGCCTTCGACCTCGACGCCGGCCGCGTGGTCGACCTCAACGCCGCTCTCGCACAGGGGGCCGACGTCGCCGGCGTACGCGACCGGATCCGGTCCGTCGTCCTCAGCCGCGGCGCGGCCCAGGACGGCCTGGTGATGGGGGAGTAGCCGCACCGTTCCGGCCTCCGGTGTCCGGCGCTCCGCTACGGCACGACAGTGACCGGCCAGCGTCCCGCCTTCACCAGCCGGATCGCCACGGACCCCACGATCCGGTGACCCGCCTGCTCGGAGGCGCCGACCACCACGGCGTCCGCTTTGAGCTGGTCCGCCGCGGTCACCAGGCCGTTGTACGGGTCGCCGCGGAAGGTGTGGAACTCCCAGCGCACCTCGAATATGCCCTTGACCCGCTCGGCGGACTCCCGGATCTGAGCGATCAGATCCTCGGCGATCTCGTCCGTCGTCTCGGCGATCGGCACCCCCATCGCCGCGCCCGCCGCCATCACGGGCTGGACATAGACGACGGCGAGCAACGCGCGCTGACGCCGGGCCAGGCCTCCCGCGTAAGCCATCGCGCGGAGCGAGGAGTCGGAGCCGTCCACTCCGACGACAATGACCTTGGGACCGTCCGTGCCCCGCTCGAACCCCTGCGAGTGCTGCTGTTCCGTCACGGCTGCGAGGTTATCGGAACCTCCAGGTCCGGGAGCCACACAGGCGGGCACCCGCGGCCCGGGTGACCCGAATTCGCGGGGCCATTGGTGCGCCGCCGCCGAAATGGTCCCATCGGGTGCTTTCGTGGGCCCGTACCGGTGTTGCTGAACCGCGCCGCCCGTCGACTGGGTGACTGATGAGTCATGAAAAAGGATCAGCTGCTTACCCGGCGCCGGGCGTTGATCGCCGGTGCCGCCGTCCTGGGGGCGGCCGGTGCGGCGGGCGCGGCCCAGCTCCTCACCGGCGAACCGGCCACACCCCCGGTACGCAGTGCCCCGCCCGTCTCGGGCCCGCAGGCACGCCGTGCTCTCAAGCCCTCCGCCTACCGCCTCCAGCCCATGACCGGCTACGGCCCGGCGCGCGCCAGGCCCGCGCGGGCCCTCGTCCGTCACGAACCGTTCCTGCGCATGTCCGGGCGCGGCCGCAGCATGGTGCTGACCTTCGACGACGGCCCCGATCCGCGCTACACCCCGGACATCCTCAGGACCCTGCGCGACTACGACGTGCGCGCGATGTTCTTCGTGTGCGGGGAGATGGCCGTCGACAACAAGGACCTGCTGCGCGAGATGGCCGACGACGGACACATCGTGGGCAACCACACCTGGTCCCATCCGCTGCTGACCAAGCTCTCGCGCTCGGCGATCCACTCCGAGATGGAGCGCACCTGCGAGGTCATCGACGACGCCTACGGTGAACCGCCCACCTGGTTCCGCGCGCCGTACGGGGCCTGGAACCGGCCGGCCTTCCAGCTCGGCGCGGAACTGGGGATGGAGCCGCTGGCCTGGACGGTCGACACACTCGACTGGACGTCCCCGGGCACCCGCACCATCGTCAACCGGGTCGAGGGCGGTGCCGCCCCGGGCGTCGTGGTGCTCTCGCACGACGCGGGCGGCGACCGCTCGCAGAGCGTACGGGCGCTGCGCGGCTATCTGCCGCAGCTGCTGGATTCCGGCTATCACATCACCGTGCCGCGACGGCAGTACGCCTAGGCCGCCGCCACGGGCTTTCGCCCGCCCGGTCGGGGAACGCTCAGCGAACCTCGGCCAGGCGGGCGAACACGACGACGTTTCCGTCGTAGCCGTGCTGCTTGGAGAAACCGCCCCCACAGGTGATGACCCGCAATTCGGGGGCGCCCTTGCTGCCGTACACCCGGTCGCCGGGGAAGTTGCTCTTCTCGAAGACCTCGATGCCGTAGATCTCGAATACGGCGGTCTTCCCGTCCTTGCGCTGCACCTCGATCCGATTTCCCTTTTTGAGCGCCCCGAGCCCGTAGAAAACGGCGGGCCCGCGCATGTTGTCCACATGGCCGTCGATCACGGCCGTGCCCTTCTCGCCGGGTGAGACAGCGCCGGTGAACCAGCCCGCGAGGTTCGGGTCGTCGGGCGGTGGCGCGTCGACCCACCCGTCCAGGTCCAGGCCCACCGGCAGGACCGGCGCGTCGACCCGGATCGCCGGGATCCTGACCCGGTCGACCACGGAGTACGGCAGCGGGGTCGGCAGATTCGAGAAGGTGCCGCCCGGGGAGCGGTTGCTGTCCGCTGCCGCCGCCGAAGCGGGCTGCGGGGGGCCCACGTCGAACTCACCGGAACCATTGCGAATCAGAGCGAGGCCGGTCAGCAGAACAAGCGCTATCACGCCCCACGGGGCGCGCTTCTTCTGCCGCTGCTCCTCCTCTTCGACCAGCTCGGACGCAGACATTTGCAATCCCCTCTCGACGCGGCCGTCGCCGCGTCCGTCGCGCATATGAGAACGCTAAGCCCAGCACGCCCGGCGGGCGACGGGGCAAAGGCGAACGGGTGGTGGAGTACGCCCTTCGTGAGCCATCCGAGTTGCCAGGGCCAGGAATTTTCTGACGGTCCGTGACCTGCGGCAATATCCGATTGTGTGGATTTCTCTCGGCGTGTCTTCTCACCAGTACGGACCATTCTCGAAATGCGGCTCTGTGCACGGCATCTGAGGGTCTGTCTGGGAGGCGCTTTCTCGCCGATCGACCGGGGACGGTTCCCGGGGCGTCTTCCGCGGAGGATCACATGCGTACTACTCGTGCCCTGGCGGTCAGTGCCGCCGCGGTCGCCGCGGTGGGGCTCGCCGCTCCGATGGCCGCTGCGTGGAACAACCCGAGCAACATCGTCGCGATGCCCAGTGTCATCGCCAGCGGCGGTCAGCTGACCGTGACCGTCGACGGGTGCCCCAGAGGCGGCACCATGACCTCGCCCGCGTTCCGGCAGGCGACCCTCTCCTCGATCAACGGCAGCAACGAGACGTCGAGCGGAACGGCGACCATCGACCGGAACGCGCGCCCCGGCTCGTACGACATCTCGGTCAACTGCAGCGGGACGGGCACGCTGACCCGTCCTGCCGCCTTCACCGTCATCGGTGGTGTCCGCGGTGGTCTCGGCGGCAGCACGTCCAGCGGTGCCACGCCCACCGACATGGCGATCGGTGGCGGGCTCGTGGCCGCTGCCGCCGCCGGCGGCGCGGTGTTCTGGATGCGGCGCAGGTCAGAGAAGAGGATCTGACCCGGCCTCCGCTTCGGAAACCGCACGTGACAGCCCTTCGCCCCGGACCCTCTCTGAAGGGTCCGGGGCGAAGGGCTGCGCTGTGCCGTCAGGAGTCGTCGGACGCGGTGCGGCGCCGCGACATGTACCACGCCGCGCCGACGGAACCCACGATGAGCGCGGCTCCCAGGCCGATCTCCTTCGCGTCGAAGCCGCCGACGGTGCCGCCGACACCGGCCCTGACGCCCCGTTGCACGGGGACGGGGTAGTGGGTCGAGTCGCCCTGACGGCCGGTGGCGATGGTGAGATCCGTGTGACCGCTCGCGCCCTCACACGTGAACGTGACCTCGTACACGGCGCCCGGTTTGGCGTCCCAGTCGACCGTGGCCGTGGCCGAGGACTGACCCTGCTGGATGGTGACGGTGTCGAAGACACCCGAGGTGACCGTGGCGCGTCCCCGGCAGCCCCCGTCTCTCTTCAGCAGCAGTGAGACCTGGCCGCCGGCGGCGATGGTCGAGGGCTGCACGCTGAAGCCGAACGGGGTGATGTTGTTGTTCTCGTCGCCGGCGACGGCGGCGGGTGCGGTGAAGGTCAGGGCGGTGACGCCCAGCAGTGCGGCCGAAGCGACGCGTATCGCGCGCATGGTGAGTCTCCAGGTCCCCGAGGAGCCTTGCTGCGGACCTTTTCCGCTTGCGCCAGAAATGCACCTCGATGATCGAAACGCTAGGAAAGGCTGGGCCTGGGCGCGATCGCTGTCGCGCGAATGGGGCAACCCTGTGGGCCGCACAGGGGACGGCGTGCGTGCAGTAGGGGGACGGACGCGGCGTGGCATCCGTCCCCCGGCCGGGTAACCCTGCCGCGGAGCCCCTGTTGAGGGTCCGTCAACCGGGAAGGTTCGGGAACAGCGCCATGAACGGCTCCGCGGAGGCCGTGATCCCCCTGCTGTAGGGCGCGTCGAAGTCCCAGATCAGGAAGAGCAGGAAGGCGATCAGCGAGGAGAAGAGCCCGGCGAGGATCAGCTCCCGTAGGGTGCGCCGGATCTGCAGCGCGAAGACCATCCCCACGGTGACCACGCCGCCGGTGGTCAGACCGAACCACACCACGCCCGGCATGGTCGCCCCCGTCGAGTCGGCGCGGGAGTTCCGTGCGGCGTCGGCCACGGTGACCTGGTCGACGAGGGGCTGGTACGCCTGGGCCTCGAAGTCCGTCTTCGGCTCGTAGTCGGTGACGTCCGCACGGATGCGATCGAAGAGCCGGCCGCCCTTGACGGTCACCCGGCCCTGGTCCGCCATGGTCTTCCACTCGGTGGTGACGACGTAGCCGACATACGCGTCGACGTCTCCGCGGATCTGGTCACGCACGTCGGGCGGGTAGACGCGGACCCGCTGCGAGATCTCGTGCAGGGCCTGGGCCTCCGTCTGCACATGGTCCTGGGCGACGCCACGGGCCTCCCAGACACCGGCGATGGCCAGGCCGAGAACGATGGCGTAGACCACGCCGATCATCATCGTCATGTACTCGATGACGTCCGGGGTCTCGGACGGATCCTCGTCCTCGCGGGCCGTGCGATGGCGTACGAGGGCCACGATGAGGACGACGACGCATGCGGCGCCCATCGCGAGGGCGAGAACAAGCCATTCCGACAAGGATGCCTCCAGAAATCAGCGCGGGCGCAGCGCCGCGACGGCGAGCACCGCGGGCGCGGTGATCAGCAGGGTGAGCGAGACCAGGGACGGTCCGCCGCGGGGCGGGTGCCGCCTCGCCTGGGCGTGGTACGCCGGATAACTCACCGGGGACGGCGACGGCTTGGGGCGGGCGCTCGGAGTGGGTGTTGGTTTCGGCGTGGACGGCTGCGTCGGTGGGGGTGTGGGCGCCGGTACCGGCTTCGGCGCGACAGGCCGTGGCGCAGGCGCTGGAGGGGGCGGTGGGGGTGGAGGCGGTTCGGGCGCCGGTGTGGGTGGGGGCGTAGGTGTGGGTTTGGGGGGAGGCGGCGGCTTGGGGGGTGGCGGGGGTTCGGGGGTCGGTGTCGGTGTCGGTGTCGGGGTGGGGCACGGCGGGGGAGGCGTCGGGCTCGGGCAGGTGGCGTTACCGGCGACCGCCACCGCGCCGGTGCCGTCCGGACCGACGGAGGCGTACGCGCAGGAGTCGGCGACCGCCGGGCTCCCCGCGGTTCCGCTGAGGATCCAGGCCAGCGTCAGCAACGCCAATGCCCGTATGACGAGGGCGGACCAAGTCCGCTTGGGTCCATGCACGACGGCGATCATCGGTCGTTCCGGGTCCGCGTAGGAGCTGGCCGAGAAGGGTTACCCCGAACGGAGGATGTCCGCGGCCGGGCGGTTTGACGGGCTGAGCGGGAAACGCCGAAGGAGGGGAACGGGCGTGCGATCCGTGGTGCGGGACCGCCGGGACACAGGGTTCGGAAAGAAATTTGAGAGGTGGTTGAACATTCCCGCCACTCCCGCCCGTACCTATGGCCATGCGCGGTGCCGCAGGGCGCCGCAACATCTATTGCGACAGCGGGAGTTACCAAATGAAGACCTCCTGGCGGAGCGCCTCGCTCGTAGCGACAGCTGCGGCCATGCTGGCGCTCACGACGGCGTGCGGTCAGGAACAGGGCACCCAGTCGACCGTGGGCCAGAACGTCGGCGCCACCGCGGCCGCGGGCGACTACGGACTGTCGAGCCCGAGCCCGGCCGGAGTTGGCGCTGCCGCTACCCAGGCGAAGTCCGCGGGTGCGCTCTCCATTGCGAAGAACGCGACGCTCGGCGAGGTCATCACCGACAGCGCCGGGCTCACCCTTTACCGCTTCGACAAGGACACGGCCGAGCCGCCGAAGACGACCTGTGAGGGCGACTGCGCCACCGCTTGGCCGCCGGTTCCGGCGGACGGTGCCACGGCCGCCACCGGTGTGGACGCCGCGCTTCTCGGCGAGGTCACCCGGCCTGACGGCACCAAGCAGCTGACCGTCGGCGGCTGGCCGATGTACCGGTACGCGAAGGACACGAAGGCCGGTGACACCCTCGGCCAGGCCGTGGGCGGTACGTGGTTCGCGTCGGCCCCCACCGGCAAGAAGGCGACCCTGGCCGACCTGCCCGGCCTGTCGACCCGCAAGGACGCGAAGCTCGGCGAGATCGTCGTCGACAAGAACGGCCTGACGGTCTACCGCTTCACCAAGGACACGGCATGGCCCGACTCGATCTCCGCGTGCACCGGCGCCTGCCTGGAGAAGTGGCCGGCGGTCGCGCCGGTCGAGGAGGCCGACACCAAGGGCATCAACATCGACTCGGACGGCCTGATGCCCTTCACCCGGTCGGACGGCATCAAGCAGATGGCTCTCGACTGCTGGCCGATCTACACCTTCTCCGGTGACGAGGCTCCCGGGGACACCAACGGCCAGGGCGTAGGCGGCACTTGGTACGCGGTCTCGCCCGAAGGAAAGCTGGTCGGCGCGCCGAAGCAGTAGATCACCTCCCCAGGGTCGATCGCCTCACCCAGGCACCCTCGGAACGTGGAAGGGAGTGGACACAGACAGGCTGGAGTGCCGGAAGAGAAGAATTGCGCGCGCGGACCCAGGTCCGCTCCCTCCGCACCGCACGGAGGGAGCGGGCCACTTGGCGTGCCCGGACGAGGGAATCCCCGGCGACTCTTC
Organism: Streptomyces sp. NPDC093544; assembly: GCF_040683495.1. Lineage (NCBI taxonomy): Bacteria > Bacillati > Actinomycetota > Actinomycetes > Kitasatosporales > Streptomycetaceae > Streptomyces > Streptomyces sp. NPDC093544. The sequence goes on from NZ_JBFBEA010000014.1 coordinate 57,919, forward strand.
GTAACTCCCGGAGCCTTTTTGGAATGCTTCGGAGCGATTTCACGGTTACGCCGGGCGGCGGGTTCGAAGGCTGTTCACAGGGCGCCAATTGGGCACTTGCCGGAGGCAGTGACCGGGAACGGACGGTCAATTTCCGTTTTGGCTCGCTCCTTTGGCAGGCGATCAGTAGCCTCAGCTCGAACACCGGATCGCCTACGCCGTCGACAACGCCTTGGAGAGATAGATGGAGCGTCCCGCCTGGGCCCCTCGGAGCATTGACATCTCAGTGCCGAGCGTGTCCCGCATATACGACTACTACCTGGGCGGTTCGCACAACTTCGAGGTCGACCGGGACGCGGCTCGCAGGGCGATGGAGTTCATGCCGGGACTTCCCAAGATCATGCAGGCGAACCGGGCGTTCATGCGCCGCGCGGTGCGCTTCGCGACCGGCGAGGGCATCACCCAGTTCCTCGACATCGGTTCCGGCATCCCGACCTTCGGCAACGTCCATGAGATCGCCCAGGAGTCCAGACCCGGCGCGCGCGTCGTCTACGTCGACAACGACCCCGTGGCCGTCGCGCACAGCCAGGCCGTCCTGGAGGGCAACGAGGACGCGGACGTCCTCGCCGCCGATCTGCTCAAGCCCCGGGAGATCCTGGCGAGTTCCCAGGTTCAGCGTCTGATAGACCTGAACCGGCCGGTCGCCCTCCTGCTCGTTGCCATACTTCACTTCGTGGAGGACGCGGACGACCCGTACGGAGCGGTGGCCGAGCTGCGCGACGCGCTCGCGCCGGGCAGCCTGCTCGTCGTCACACACGCCTCGTACGAGGGAATCCCACTTCCTCAGGAGCAGGCCGAGGGCACGGTCGACGTGTACAAGAACATCCGCAACCCGCTGATCATGCGCTCGCGCGAGGACATCGCGCGGTTCTTCGAGGGGTACGACATGGTGGAACCGGGACTGGTGCCGATGCCGAAGTGGCGGCCCGACACGGCACCAGAGGACGAGGATCCGTTTTCCTTCTCCGGTTTCGCCGGCGTGGGGCGCACGGCGTGACCGCCGAACCGGACGGGCCGGAGGACAGACTCCGCAGATTCGCGACGATCTGGAGCCGGGCGGTCTTTCCGGTCACTTCGACGTCGCTGACCAGGCTCGAGTTCGAGGTCCAACTGATGCCGCTCGCCCGGCGGTTGAGCGACGCGTTGCTGGCCAGGACCTTCGAGGGAGCCGAGGGCCAGGCGGTCGGCGCCGCGCTCATCGACGCGCACTGCACCGACCCGGAGGCGCTCAGCCGCACGCTGGACTGTGTCGACGCCTATCTGGTGCTCTACTGCGGCGAGGACGGGCCCCGGGAGGCGCTGCGGACTCGCTCGGCGCGCTTGCAGCACGCCATGGCCGCCGGGTTCGCGCAGGCGCTGCGGGAACGGACGCTGGCCGAGCAGGAGGCCATCTCCCGGGCCGCCCTGAACGCCCGCAGCCTGGTGGCGGAGGCGCTGCACGCGAGCGAGGCCCGCTTCCGCGCGGTGTTCGAGGGCGCGGCCATAGGGATCGGCATCGCCGACCTCGAAGGCAACATCCTTCAGGTCAACGGAGCGCTGCTGCGCATGTTCGGCGGCTCCGAGCAGGCGATGCGCGGCCGCCGGGTCCAGGAGTGGACGCACCCCGACGACGCTCCGCAAGTGTGGCCGCTGTACGAGGAGTTGGTACGCGGCGAGCGCGAGCACTACCACGTCGAAAAAGCCTTCTACCGTCCCGACGGCACGGCCTTGTGGACCAATCTGACGGTCTCTCTGCTGCGTGACGCGGACGGCACACCGCAGTACCAGCTCGCGCTCATGGAGGACACCACCGAGCGGCGGCTGCTCAATCTGCGGCTGCGCTACGAGGCCACCCACGACGCGCTCACCGGACTGCCCAACCGGACCCTGTTCTTCGAGCGCCTGGAGAAGGCGCTGTCCGCGGGCGCGGGCCAGCGCTTCGGGCTCTGCTATCTCGACCTCGACGGTTTCAAGACCATCAACGACAGCCTCGGGCACGCGGCCGGCGACCGGCTGCTCGTCGAGGTCGCCGACCGGCTGCAGTCCTGCGCGACGGCCTCCGGTGAGATGGTCGCCCGGCTCGGCGGTGACGAGTTCGTGGCGCTGACCACCGGACCCGACACCGAGCGAGAGGTCGACGAACTCGCCGGGCGCATCATGAACGCCCTGGTAACCCCGATCAGCATCGACGGACGTGACCTGACCGTGCGCGGCAGCATCGGCGTCGTAGAGGGTCCTGCCGGAGAGCGCGGCCCCGCGGAGGTGCTGCGCAGCGCGGACATCACCATGTACCGGGCGAAGTCCGCGGGCGGCAACCGCTTCGAGCTCGCCGACCCCGAGGCCGACGCCCGCGCCATCACGCGGCACGGGCTCACCACGGCGCTCCCGGCCGCCCTGGACCGGGGCGAGTTCTTCATCGAGTACCAGCCCCTGGTCCACCTCGGCGACGGCAGCGTGCGAGGCGCCGAGGCACTGGTGCGCTGGCTGCACCCGCAGCACGGTGTCCTCGGCCCCGACCAGTTCATCCCGCTCGCCGAGCACACCGGACTGATCGTGCCGCTCGGCCGCTGGGTTCTGGAGCAGTCGGTCCGTCAGGCCCGCCTCTGGCAGGATCGCCACGCCGACGCGGGTTCGCTGCGGATCAACGTCAACCTGTCGCCGTGCCAGCTGACCCACCCCGGCCTGGTTCAGGACACGGTCGACATCCTGGAGCGGTCCGGTCTCCACCCGGACGCGCTGTGCCTGGAGGTCACCGAGTCCGCGCTGATCGGTGCGGACGACGACCTCCTCAAGCCGCTGCGCCGGCTCGCCGAGATGGGCGTCGACATCGCGCTCGACGACTTCGGCACGGGCTACTCCAACCTCGCCAACCTGCGCCGTCTCCCGGTCAGTGTCCTCAAGCTGGACCGGTCCTTCACCCAGAGCATGCAGCAGTTCCCCGCGGACCCGGTCGACCTGAAGATCGTCGAGGGCATCGTCACCCTGGCCCACAGCCTCGACCTCGCGGTCACGGTCGAGGGCGTGGAAACCGGCGCTCAGGCCGAGCAGTTGCGGATCCTGGGCTGCGACACGGCCCAGGGCTGGTACTACGCCCGTCCGGGCCCGCCGGACCGGCTGCACGATCTGGCGCTGGTCGACGCGATCAGCTGACCTCGCGCCCGCGCCCCGCAAGGGGCGCGGGGCGGTTACATCATGCGGCTCCGCCGCGTGGGCGCGACCAGCCACGAACGACCCGCGGACCCGGATGGCGCTGAAACGTACGGCGCCGAAAGGTACGGCGCCGAAAGGTACGGCGCTGATGGGTACGGCGCTGGCGGGGACACGGCTTCCAGCGGAGCGTCACCGCTCCAGCAGCATCCGCTGGAGTTCGCGGGCCGCCCGCGGCGGAGCCACATCGCTGCGGTGCGCCAGCGCGATCGTGCGGTGGAGTCCGGGCCGGGCCAGCGGGGTCACCCGCAGTCCGCGCCCGGACCGGGTCGCGACCATACGGGGGACGACGGCCACGCCGAGCCCGGCCCGGACGAAGCCCAGGACCGCGTCCATCTCACCGCCCTCGACGGCGAAGTCGGGCTCGAAACCCTCGGCGCGGCACGCTGCGACCGTGAGTTCGCGCAGGTCGTAGCCGTGCCGGAACATCACCAGGCGCTCGCCCTCCAGATCCGAGACGCGTACGGTACTGCGACCCCACCCGGGCGCGGGCGCGGCTGGCGAGGACACCACCACCAGGTCCTCGCGCAGCAACTCCACCGTCGTCAGGGCCGGGGACGGCGTGGGCAGCGGCAGGACGACCAGGGCGAGGTCGAGGGCGCCGCGCGCGAGTTCCCGTACGAGATCGTGGGAGCCCCCTTCCTCGATCAGCAGCCGGATGCCCGGGTAGCGGTCGTGGAAGGCGCGCAGCACGTCCGGGAGCAGGCCCGTGCACAGGCTCGGCGTCGCGCCGAGGCGGACCCGGCCGCTGCGCAGCTGGGCCAGCTCCTGCACCTCCTGCCGGGCCGTGTCCGCGTCGGCGAGGATGCGGCGGGCCAGCGGGAGGAGCGCCTCCCCGGCGTCCGTGAGCGTGATGTTGCCCCGCGCCCGCAGGAACAGATCCGCCCCCAGCTCGCGCTCCAGCGACTTGATCTGCTGGGAGAGCGACGGCTGCGCGACATGGACCAGCTCGGCGGCCCGGGTGAAGTGCCGGGTCTCGGCGACCGCCACGAAGTACTGAAGCTGTTGGAACTGCACACCAGACACGATAGGGCATGCCTATGGAAACGAGCCGGACCATGTCTTGGACCGATCGCCCTCTTCGGCCCTAGCGTGCGTGGCATGGCACTGGCAACGCGGACGGACCGAAAGCCGTCCTTGACGCGCACTGTGTGGGACTCGTCCGTCGGCAAGAAGACCGTGATGGCCGTCAGCGGTCTGATCATGCTGCTGTACCTGGTCGTCCATATGCTCGGCAACCTGAAGATCTTCTTCGGGTCGTACGAGTTCAACCACTACGCGCACTGGCTGCGCACCCTCGGCGAGCCCTTCCTGCACTACGAGTGGGCGCTGTGGATCATCCGCGTCGTCCTCGTCGTGGCCGTCGTCGCGCACGCCACCGCCGCCTACCAGCTGAGCCGCCGCGACATCAGGGCGCGCCCCAGCGGTTACGTCCACAAGAAGCGGCGGGCCAGCTATGCCACCCGCACCATGCGCTGGGGCGGGATCATCCTCGGCCTCTTCATCGTCTGGCACATCCTCGACCTGACGACCGGCACCGTGCACCCGGACGGCTTCCAGGCCGGACACCCGTACCAGAACGTCATCGACACCTTCTCGACCTGGTACGGCGACACCATCTACATCGTCGCGATGCTCGCCCTCGGCCTGCACATCCGGCACGGCTTCTGGAGCGCCGCACAGACGCTGGGCGCCGGCAGCCGCTCCCGCGACCGCGCCCTCAAGACCGTCGCGAACGGCCTCGCACTGGTGCTGACGGCCGGCTTCCTCGCCGTACCCATCGGCGTCATGACCGGATTGGTGAGCTGACCATGACCTCTTACGCGGACTACGCGACCGGTGAGCCGGTTGTCGACGGCAAGGCCCCGCAGGGCCCGATCAACGAGCGCTGGGAGACCCGCCGTTTCGAGGCCAAGCTCGTCAACCCCGCCAACCGCCGCAAGCACACGGTGATCGTCGTCGGCACGGGCCTCGCGGGCGGCTCCGCAGGCGCCACGCTCGCCGAACAGGGCTACCACGTCGTGCAGTTCTGCTACCAGGACTCGCCCCGGCGCGCACACTCGATCGCCGCGCAGGGCGGCATCAACGCGGCGAAGAACTACCGGAACGACGGGGACTCCGTGCACCGGCTGTTCTACGACACCGTGAAAGGCGGCGACTTCAGGGCGCGGGAGTCCAACGTCCACCGGCTGGCCCAGATCTCGGTCGAGATCATCGACCAGTGCGTCGCCCAGGGCGTGCCCTTCGCGCGCGAGTACGGCGGCCTGCTCGACACCCGTTCCTTCGGCGGCGTCCAGGTGTCGCGGACCTTCTACGCCCGCGGGCAGACGGGCCAGCAACTCCTTCTCGGCGCGTACCAGGCGCTGTCGCGGCAGATCGCCGCGGGCAACATCGAGATGCACGCGCGGACCGAGATGCTCGACGTGATCGTCGTCGACGGCAGGGCGCGCGGAATCGTCGCCCGCGATCTGATCACCGGGAAGATCGACACGTACTTCGCGGACGCCGTCGTACTGGCGAGCGGCGGCTACGGCAACGTCTTCTACCTCTCGACCAACGCCATGAACTCCAACGCGACCGCGATCTGGCGGGCGCACCGGCGTGGCGCCTACTTCGCCAACCCCTGCTTCACCCAGATCCACCCCACCTGCATCCCGCGCACCGGCGAACACCAGTCGAAGCTCACCCTGATGAGCGAGTCGCTGCGCAACGACGGCCGGATCTGGGTACCGAAGGCGAAGGGCGACACCCGCCCCGCGAACGAGATCCCCGAGGACGAGCGCGACTACTACCTGGAGCGCATCTACCCGGCCTTCGGCAACCTCGTGCCCCGCGACATCGCCTCCCGGGCCGCCAAGAACGTGTGCGACGAAGGGCGCGGTGTCGGCCCCGGCGGCCAGGGCGTCTACCTGGACTTCGCCGACGCCACCCAGCGGATGGGCAAGGCCAAGGTCGAGGAGAAGTACGGCAACCTCTTCGACATGTACGCCCGGATCACCGCCGAGGATCCGTACACCGTGCCGATGCGGATCTACCCCGCCGTGCACTACACGATGGGCGGACTGTGGGTCGACTACGACCTCCAGACCACGATCCCCGGCCTGTTCGCGATCGGCGAGGCCAACTTCTCGGACCACGGCGCGAACCGGCTGGGTGCCTCGGCCCTGATGCAGGGTCTCGCCGACGGCTACTTCGTCCTGCCGTCGACCATCAACGACTACCTCGCCCGCGACCCCCACCACGCGCAGGTCACCGACCAACACCCCGACGTCCAGGAGGTGCTGGCCGAGACCGAGGACCGGCTGCGGCTGCTCCTGGCCGTCGACGGTGACCGCACCCCCGACTCCTTCCACCGCGAACTCGGCGAACTCATGTGGGAGTTCTGCGGAATGGCTCGCACGGAGACCGGGCTGCGCAAGGCACTTGAGCGCATCCCGCAGATCCGCGAGGAGTTCTGGCGGCGCATCAAGGTGCCCGGGACCGGCGAGGAGTTCAACCAGTCCCTGGAGAAGGCCAACCGGATCGTCGACTACCTGGAGCTCGCCGAGCTGATGTGCCTCGACGCGCTGCACCGCGACGAGTCCTGCGGCGGGCACTTCCGCGAGGAGTCCCAGACCCCGGAAGGCGAAGCGGCCCGCAGGGACGAGGAGTTCTCGTACGCGGCCGCCTGGGAGTTCAGCGCCACCGGCGAACCCCCCGTCCTGCACAAGGAAGACCTGGTCTTCGAGTACGTCCACCCCACTCAGCGGAGCTACGCATGAAGCTCACCCTGCGCGTCTGGCGGCAGCAGAGCGCCGACGCCGACGGAGCGATGTCCACCTACGAAGTGGACGACATCTCGGCCGACATGTCCTTCCTGGAGATGCTCGACACCCTCAACGAGGAACTCATCCTCAAGGGCGAGGACCCCGTCGCCTTCGACCACGACTGCCGCGAGGGCATCTGCGGCGCCTGCTCGCTCGTCATCAACGGCGACGCGCACGGCCCCGAGCGCACGACCTCCTGCCAGCTGCACATGCGGTCCTTCCGGGACGGCGACACCATCGACGTGGAGCCGTGGCGCGCCGCGGCGTTCCCGGTCGTGAAGGACCTCGTCGTCGACCGGTCCGCCTTCGACCGGATCATCCAGGCCGGCGGCTACATCACCGTCCCGACGGGCGCGGCCCCCGACGCCCACGCGACGCCCGTGCCCAAGCCGGACGCCGACTTCGCCTTCGAACACGCCGAGTGCATCGGCTGCGGCGCCTGCGTCGCGGCCTGCCCCAACGGCGCCGCGATGCTGTTCACTTCGGCGAAGATCAACCACCTCAACGTGCTGCCGCAGGGTGCGCCCGAGCGCGAGACCCGCGTCCTGGACATGGTGGCGCAGATGGACGACGAGGGCTTCGGCGGCTGCACTCTCGCCGGCGAGTGTGCGACCGCCTGCCCCAAGGGCATCCCGCTGGTCTCCATCACCAGCATGAACAAGGAGTGGCTCCGCGCGACCCGGAAGTCGGGCAAGCGGTAGCCGTAGGACGTTCGCCGTCAATGTGCGGACGGGCGGGACCGGGGGTGGTGCTCAGCCCCGGTCCCGTCTCGCGTTCGCTGAGGGACCGATTCCCTGCGGGCGCTCGTATCGGCCGTCCCCTGGCATTCAGCATCCTCACATCCTGGCTCTCGGCACAGGTCACGCGCAGGCCAACCGGCGTCGGAAGAACAGGAGCGCGCAGACCGAACAGATCCGGCCTGCCACCGCTCCGCCGAACCGGCCCGTGACCAGGAGAGTGCCATGACCGGCGTATCCACCCTCGACAGCCCCCCACTGTCGACCGCTCCCACCCGCTACACCGTGACCCTCGCCCGCGACGAGGACGACGTCCGCGCCGCACAGCGGCTGCGTCACGACGTGTTCGCGGGAGAGATGGGCGCCCTGCTGACCACCCCCCAGCCGGGTCTCGACATCGACGCCTTCGACGCGTACTGCGATCACCTCATGGTCCGTGACACGGTGACCGGTCAAGTCGTCGGAACCTACCGGCTGTTGCCGCCCGAGCGGGCCGCCCTCGCCGGACGCCTTTACTCGGAGAACGAGTTCGACCTCGGCCCGCTGGCCGCGATCCGCTCCGGGCTCGTCGAGGTCGGCCGCTCCTGCGTGCACCCCGACCACCGCGACGGCGCCGTCATCGGTCTCATCTGGGCCGGGATAGCGCGCTACATGGTCGAGGGCGGCCACGAGTGGCTGGCCGGCTGCTGCTCCATCCCGCTCGCCGACGGCGGCGCCCTCGCCGCGGGCACCTGGGACCGGGTCAGAGCCAAGCACCTCGCGCCCGAGGAGTACCGCGTACGGCCGCTGCTGCCCTGGAGCGCCGAGGGAGTCGCCCGGCCTACGCGCACCGAACTGCCCCCGCTGCTGCGCGGCTATCTGCGGCTCGGTGCCTGGGTCTGCGCGGAGCCCGCGCACGACGCGGACTTCGGCGTCGCCGACCTGTACGTGCTGCTGTCGATGCGCAAGGTCAACCCGCGCTATCTGCGGCACTTCCTCTCGCTCGTACCGGCCTGATGAACGCCTCCCGCACCGGCGTCCTGGGCGCCACTCGCAACGGGGTCATCCGCGCGTCCCGGGTGGGCGTGATGCTGCGCCCTCGCCGTGACACGGCGGCGCTCGTCGACCCGGGAGTCCGTACGGCGGCCTTCCTTGCCGCCCCCACAAAGGTGCCGTCGCCTCGCCGCGCCGGCGTGCGACCGATCGCCTTCCGGCCCGTTCAGACGCCCACCAGCGCCTGGCTGCCCAGCGCCCCGTGCACCCCGCGCCGCTGCGTGGACTCCACGGGGTCGACGGCCGGCGTGCCGCGTGCCGTACTGCGCCTTGCCACCCTCCTGGTCGTGCTCACCTTCGGGATCGTGCTGATCCCGGTCGTCGGCCGGATCCCGGCCGCACTTCGCGACCGGCTCATCAGGACGTGGTGCCGGACGATGGTGCGGGCCGCCGGCGTGCGCCTGCGGGTCACGGGTGCCACCCCTCCCACCGGCGGCCTGCTGCTGGTCGCCAACCACATCTCCTGGATGGACATCCCGCTGCTCGCCGCCGTCCGTCCCGGGCGGATGATCGCCAAGGCCGAGATCCGGCAGTGGCCCGTGGCGGGCGCGCTGACCGCGAGCAGCGGCGCGCTGTTCATCGAGCGCGACCGGCTGCGGGCACTGCCGCGGACGGTCGCGCGCATCGCGGACACCCTCCGCGACGGGTCCACGATGGTGGTGTTCCCGGAAGGCAGCACCTGGTGCGGCCGGGCACAGGGACACTTCCGGAGGGCCGTCTTCCAGGCCGCGCTGGACGCCGGCGTGCCCGTCCAGCCGGTGCGTATCCACTACCGGCTGGACGGGGGAGCGGCGAGCACCGCGCCCGCGTTCGTCGGGAGCGATTCCCTGCTCACCTCGGTGTGGCGGGTCGTCTCGGCCCGCGCCCTCGTCGCCGAGCTGGACCTGCGACCCGTACTCGCACCGGCCGACCACAAGGACCGCCGCGATCTGGCCCGCGCCGCGCAAGGAGGGCTGCGGTCGCCGGGCCCACACGCCCACCCTTACGGGGCTTGACAGAGCGCGGGCGAGGAGTGGGGAGCCGTCGTGCTCCCCTCCGCCCGCGACTCTAGGTCGCCGTCAGCCCCACGACCCGGGCGAGCCTCCGATAGGAGTCCAGGAGGGCGTCCCGGTCGTACGTACTGGTGGTGACCAGCACCTCCTGCGCGCCGGTCTCCTTGATCACCGTCTCCAGCTCATGGGCGACCTGTTCCTCGGTGCCCGTGATGTGACCCGTCAGCCCGGACTCGTAGAAACCCCGCTCCTTGCCCGTCATCGCCAGGCCCTCGACCCGTTCGGCGGGCGGCAGCGGGGGGAACGTGCCGTGGGTGCGGGAGTACGCCATCGACCAGGCCTCCGGGAGGAGGAGACGGCGGGCGTCCTGAGGGGTCGCGGCGACCGCGACCGTGCCGGAGATCACGACGTACGGTTCCCGGGCCCAGACGGACGGGCGGAACGTCTCGCGGTAGTGATCGATCCCGCGCCGCATCTTGTCGCGGTTCCTGAGGTCGCCGATGACCATGGGCAGGCCGGCCCGCGCGGCGATCGTGGCGCCCTCGCCCATGGCGAGTACGAAGGGCGGCACGGTCAGGCCTTCGGAGGGGCGGGCATGGACGCCCGTCGACGAGGTGCCGCGAAACCAGTCGAGCAGCTCGGCGAGTTGCGCCGCGAAGTCCTCGGCGTCGTCCTTCTCCCGGCCGAGTGCCTTGCGCACCCCGTCGGTGAAGCCGACGGAACGGCCCAGGCCCATGTCGATCCGGCCCGGGAACAAGGACTCCAGGACGCCGAACTGCTCAGCAACAACCAGCGGTTGGTGGTTCGGCAGCATTACGCCGCCGGTGCCGACCCGGATCGTATGGGTGGCGGCGGCGACCGCGGCGGCCAGTACGGTCGGCGCGGATCCTGCGACGCCCGGCACGCCGTGGTGCTCCGAGACCCAGAGCCGGTGGTAGCCGAGCGCCTCCAGGTCCTGGGCCAGCCGCACGGTGTCCCGCAGGGCCTCGGGAGCGTCGTGGCCCTCACGGGTGCGGGAGCGGTCGAGCACGGAGAAGCGCACGGCTTCAGGGCGCGGCCCCGGTGAGGCGGGGTGCTGGTGCGGGCTCGGCATGAGTGCTCCGGCGGGGATAGGTCGCTGTCGTCGTCACGGACGTCAACCACGGATCTCCGCCGGAGCTTCCCGGCCGCCGACCCTCAGACCTGAGGCTCGGCCGCCAAAAGCCGGCCGTCCCTCACACCTGGGGTTCGGCAGCCAAGAGCTGCGTCGCCGCCAGTTCCCGGTAGAGCTCGTCGTCGTCGACGAGGGTGCGGTGGGTGCCGACCGCGCGGACGTCACCGTGCTCCAGGACCACGATCTGGTCGGCCTCGGTCACCGTGGACAGCCGGTGCGCGATCAGGAGGACCGTGCACTGCCCGGCGGTACGGCCGACCAGTTCGCTCAGTGCCTGCTCATTGCGGGCGTCGAGCTGGGCCGTCGCCTCGTCGAGCAGCAGCACCTGCGGGCGGCGCAGCAGGGCGCGGGCGATGGCGAGGCGCTGGCGTTCGCCGCCGGAGAGTGTGACACCGCGCGGGCCCACCGCCGTGTCCAGGCCCATGGGCAGCCGGGCGACCAGACCGTCGAGGCGGGTGACGGCCAGGACCTCGGACAGCTGCTCGGCGGTGGCCTCAGGCGCGGCGTAGAGCAGGTTCTCGCGGAGGGTGCCGGACATGACCGGGGAGTCCTGCTCGACGTACGCGATACGGCGTCGCACCTCGCCGCGCGGCAGGGTGGAGATGTCCTGGCCGCCGATCCTGATCGAGCCCGCGGTCGGCTCGTAGAAGCGCTGGAGGAGCGAGAAGAGCGTGGTCTTGCCGGCGCCCGACAGACCGACGAGCGCGGTCTGGGTGCCGCCGGGGACGGTGAAGCTCACGCCGCGCAACGCAGGGGCGCGGCCGGGATAGGTGAACTCGACGTCGGTCAGCTCGATGTCCGGCGGGGGGCCGAAGGCGGAGGCGGCGGGGGAGTCGATGTCGTCCTCGATCGGCAGCCCGGCGGCCTCCTGGATCCTGCCCACCGCGCCGAGCCCCTGCTGAAGCTGGGCGGCGCCGCCGACGAGCTGGGAGACCGGGCTCGCCAGGAAGAACACGTACAGCAGGAAGGCGATCAGTTCGGAGACCGACATGGTGCCGTTCGCGACGAAGGCGCCGCCGACTCCGAGGACCACGAGGAAGGCGGTCTGGATGGAGGCACCGCCGACCATCGTGACCAAGGCGCTGTAGCGGGCGCCGACGAGTCCGGCGGCGTACGCCTCGTCGACCGCTTCCTCGGCGGCGCGGGTCTCGCGGCCCTCGGCGCCGTTGGCCTTGACCGTGCGGGCCGCGCCGAGGGTGCGGTCGAGTACGGCGCCGACCGCGCCGACCGACGCCTGCGAGCGGGCCACCGCGGCCTTGATCCGGGGCAGGATCATCGTGATCACGATGCCGACCACGGCCAGGACGAGAAGTGTGATGCCCAGCAGGCGTACGTCCAGCGTCGCCATCATGAACAGGGCCCCGACGAAGGTCAGTACGCCGTTGACGGTCATGATCAGGCCCTCGGTGGCGGCGCTCTTGAGGAGCGTGCTGTCGGAGGTGACGCGGGCGATGAGGTCGCCGGGCGCCCGTGTGTCGAGTTCGGAGACCCGCAGCCGGATCAGCCGGTGCACCAGGCCGGTCCTGACCTGCCGGACCACGCGCTCCGAAGTCCGTTGCTGGAGCCAGGCGTTGATGCCGGTGAGCAGGGCGCCCGCCGTCAGGAACACGGCGAGCAGCGCGACCGGTGCGCCCACGTCGGTGCCCTCGTCGAGCCGGTCCAGGATCGCCTGGGCGAACTTCGGCTGGACCAGGCCCGAGACGCTGGCCAGCAGGGTGAGGACGAGGGAGAGGAGCAACACCCGCCAGTGCGGCCTGGCGTAGCCGATCAGGGCGGCCAACGTGCCGGTGGGGGTGCCTGGTTGGGCAGGGGACGGGCTGATCTCGGTCATGCGCCTCGTACTCCGGTCACGGCCGATTCGGCCAGCACTGTTTTGAGCCGGGTGGCGGCGGCCGCGCTGCCGCCCGCTGCCCGGAAGGACTCCCCGATCGCCTCGGCCGCCTTGCGGTGACCGCCGGAGGGGTCGAGCACGGTCTCGACCGCGGCACCGATCTTCGCCGCGTCGGCCCGCCCGAAGCGCAGCCGCACTCCGGCGCCCGCGTCGACGACCTGGCCGGCCACGATCGGCTGGTCGTCCCGGATGGGGGCGACCACAAGGGGGACGCCGTGCCACAGCGCCTCGCAGACGGTGTTGTGGCCCGCGTGGCAGACGACCGCGTCGAGCCGTTCCAGCAGCGCGAGTTGAGGCACGTGCGGGCACAGCAGGATGTTGTCGGCGACCGGGCCTTCGACGACCCCGCCGGGATCGACGAGCACGGCACGCACCCGGTCCGCCATCCCGGCCAGCGCCTCGGCGGCCGTGTTGAGGAAGCGGGCACCCGCGTCCGTGTTCGCGGTGCCCAGGCTGACGAGGACCAGAGGCAGCGTGGACGCGTCCAGCCACTCCCAGGGAAAGTCGTCGGACCGCTTCGGGCGGGCGGCCACGGACGGGCCCACCAGCCAGACCCGGTCCGGGAGTTCGGCCGGCCCGAGCAGCGCGCGCGTCGTGTACGCGAGCACGCCGTGCGGCGAGAAGCGGGGGTCCGCCCCGCCCGAACCGCCCGCGATCCGCACGCGCAGGTCCGCCAGGAGTCCGTCCAGCCAGGCAGCGACCTTGGGCATGCCGGCCAGCGGGTCGATCAGCTCGGCGGAGGTGGTGGCCGAGGTCACCCAGGTCAGTCCCAGGGATTCGGCGATCAGCGCGCCCGCCACCGCCTGCTGGTCGCTGACGACGACATCGGGACCGTACGCCTCGATCGCCGCCCGCACCCCGGGCGCCATCGCGTCCGCGAGCGGGATCAGGAAGCTCTCCCAGAGGAACTGGAAGGCGGCGGGGCCCTTGAGCTCGGCGGGCCGGGACAGCGTGTCCTCGGGCAACGCGCACGGGAACACGACGGCGTCGGCTCCCGCGAGGCCCCGGATCAGCTCGGGGTGACCCGCCCAGGCGACGTCGTGCCCGCGGGCGGCCAGCGTCGCCGCGGTGCCCACCGCCGGGTTGACGTGCCCGACCAGCGGTGGCACCACGAACAGGAATCTGCCCATCTAGCGGGCCTCCCGCAGGGCGTGCGTCTCCTGGCCGAACAGCCAGTCGCGCACCAGGACGTACGTCTCCTTGGTGGCTTCCACCAGCACCGAGTGACCGCGGTCGGGCAGCACGACGGTACGGCAGTCCGCCAGTGAGGCCTCCAGCATCGCGGTCTGTGCGGAGAGCTTCGACGCGCCGCCGAAGACCGCGAAGACCGGGCAGCGGATCGCGGACAGGTCCTCGTCGATGAGGTCGCTCTGCGGGATCTCCTGGGCGAGGGCGGTCTCGTCGAGCACCCGGCCCGCGGCTCGGAACGGCCGGGCGTTGCGCTCACCCGGGTTGTCCCGCAGCCACTCGGTGACCTCCTGGACCACCAGGCCGCCCTGCTCGCCGACCAGGCCCTCGTACATGCTCTGCGCCCAGGGCCGGGCCGGCGGTTCGGCCTCGATGGCGACGACACTGGCGACCCGCTCGGGGTGCGCGGCGGCCATGCCGTACGCGACAGCTCCGCCGAAGGAGTTGCCGACGAGGTGCACCGGACGGTCGATGGCGAGCGCGTCGAGCAGCTCGTCCAGGTCGGTGACGAAGTCCTCGATCCGATAACCGGTCGCCGGTCTGGAGGTCTTGCCGTGCCCGCGCAGGTCGTACATCACGACGTCCATGCCCTCTTCGGCGAGCTGCGGGGCGAGGCTGAAGTAGTAGCTGGCGAGGCTGTCGATGAGCAGGCCGTGGATGAGGACGACGACGGGACGCGGTACGTCACCGGTGTGGCCGAGACGCTGGACGTGGACGTCGAGTCCGTTCACGTGGATCGTGGGCACGGTCAGCTCACCTCCGCGACGGCGAGGGAGCCCACCACATAGCCGACGAGATCGCCGACGGTCAGCGCGATGATCTCCTCCAGGCCGCGGTCGGCTATGAACGCGGCGAAGTTGACGCGCTCGCCGTAGAACTCGCGCAGCTGGGCGGAGAGCGTGACGAGGTCGATGCTCTCCAGCTCCAGGTCGTCGTGGAAGGACGTCTCCAGGGTGATCTCCGCGTCGTCGAGCCCGTACTCCTCCAGCACGGTGCGCAGGATGGCCGAGATGTCCGCGAGCGCGGTCGCCTCGTCGGGGGCGGCCGGGCGCGCGGCGACTACCAGTTCGGTGAGTTCAGTGGTCATCTTCGTTCTCCTGATCGTTGACGGCCGTCCAGGCCACGACGTACTCCTTGCCGAGGTGGCCGGACGGCTGGGGGGTGGTCAGCTCGCGATACCGCACGAGGTACTCCTCGCCCGCGGTGCGTACGGTCAACAGGGCGCCGTCCGCCGCGGTGATCTCGAACTGCTTGGGCTCGCCGCCGAGTCCGGTGCCGCGCGCCTTTGCAACGGCTTCCTTGGCGGCCCAGAACCGGGTGAACCAGAGTCGCTCCGGGGCGTCCTGCGAGAGCGCCTGGAGCAGCTCGCGCTCGTTGCGGGTGAGCGCGACGGCGAGGGTGCCCTCGGGGCGGTCGGCGATCTCCTCGATGTCGATACCGCAGGGCCCGTCCGTCCTGGCCATCGCCACCGCGGTCTCGCCGCGGTGGGCGAGGGAGACATGCAGCGCGGGCAGGGTCCTGCCGTAGCCGCCGGTGACGAAGGGGCGGCCGGTCGGGTCGTTGCCGACCCGCACCTCGGCGGGGAAGAGCGGACCCGCGCCGCCGTCCCACATCAGGTGCCGTACCGCGTCCTTGACCGCGATCCGGCCAAGGAGCCACTGCCGTCGGCCGCGCGGCGCGTGCGTCGCGTACCGCTCGCGCTCCTCGCCCGCCAGGACGTTCCGCATGATCAGTTCACGGGTGGCCAGGTCGGGCCACTCCTCGTGGACCAGCGCCCAGCCGCCGGGCTGCATCAGGGACAGGGTGTTGAGCTCGGGCTCCCGGTCCACCGCGCGGATCCGCGGATTGCTGTCGAAGCGGCGGTCCTGCCAGCCGGTGAACTCCGCCCACACCCGCCCCCGGTGGACCAGCTGCATGTCCGCTTCGAGGGCGGCGTCGGTGACGGACGTGATCTTGATCAGGCACTCCAGCTGCTCGCCGGGGGCCGGATGCGGTCCGTGGAAGCGGATCTCCTTCATCCCGACCGGGAACACCGTGGTGCGGACCGGAAGCCTGGACATGATCCAGTAGCCGAGCAGTTGCCCCACGTTGTCCAGCAGCGCGCCGGGCGCGGGCGGGGTGACGAGGACGCCACGCACATGCCGGTCGCCGACCGCCGTCAGCTCGCGCACCCCCTGGAACCGTGGCCCGTGGAACATCCAGCGGCGGGTGTACAGCTCCGCCGCCGTCATATCGGGCTTCTGCTCCTGTGCGGCAGGGAAGGTCCACGGGGTGGCGGGCGCGAACTGCCCGTGGTCGGGGGCGAGTTCGACGACGGCCTTCGCATAGGAGCCGAGCGAGGCGGTGACCCGGTCCGGGCCCTCGGGCACGATCCGTACCGGGATGTCGACCGACGGGGTGGCGGTGACCCACTGGTTCAGCTGTACGTCGTGGACGGCCACCGCGCGCTGACCGGGCGCGGCCCGCTCGGCGAAGTCCATGAGGTGGGCGATCACCGTGGTGCCGGGGACGACGGGCCAGCTGTCGGCCGGTTCGGCCTGGGCGGGCTGCTTGAAGAAGCAGTGGTCGAGGAGGTACGGCATGGTGTCGACGGAGACGTGGAGGGTGGATTCGAGGGGGCCGATGGGGCGAGGCAGGGGGGCCGGCTCGACCGGACGTGGCCGGTGATCCCGGTCGGCGGGGGCGGAACGCCCGGGCGCCGGCGGGCCGGGCCTGCGGCGGCCCGCCGTCACCACGTCCGAGGCGAGTGCGGACGCGTCCCGCAGAAGTGCCGTCAACTCCGCACCAAGAGCGCCCTGTTCGCCGAGTCCGGCCAGGTCCAGGCTCGTCTGCGGAACGGGCGTCCGGTGCAGCGCCGCTCCCACCCGCCGACGCGTCTCCGCGTCCAGGGAGACCGCCGCGCCCCCGAGGTCCAGCTTGATCGGGCGGCTCCGCCGCACAGGAGCCGCGGTCTTGAGCGTGCCAAGCAGCGGCGCCAGCTCAGGCGCCGCCCCGTCAGCCCACAACGCGCTTGCCACCCGGTGCAGTTGGGGTAGCCCCGGCCGGTGCGGCGAGTGCGCGGGGACGACGAGGTGGTCGCGTCCGTGGAGGGTGTCGGTGATGAGTGAGCCGAGTTGTCCGGCCCCGAGCTGGACGAAGGCGCGGAAGCCCGCCGCGTACATGGTGTCCATGAGCGGCCGGAAGCGGACCGGTTCCAGCAGGTGACGGACGAACAGCTCGCGGATCGCGTCGGGTTCGGCCGGGTACGGGGCGACGGTCGTCGCGGACCACAGGGGCAGCCGCGCCGGGTGCAGCGAGTAGGTCTCCGCCGCCTCCCTGATCGGATCCAGATACGGCTTCAGCATCGGGGTGTGGAAGCCGGACCGGAACGGCAGGATCTGCGAGATCACCGCCCGGGCACGGAACCGCTCGACGAGTTCGCCGACGGCGTCCTCCGGACCGCAGATCATCGACTGGTTGGGCGCGTTGTCGTGGGAGAGCACCACGTCGCTGTGGCCGGACAGCTCCGCCCGCACCTGCTCCGCGGGCGCGCCGACCACGGCGAAGGCCAGCCCGGGCACGCTCAGGGAGTCAGGGTCGAAGCCGGCGAGGAAGGCGTCCACCTCGTCCGGTGCGTGGATCCCGGCGGCGGCCATCGCCGTCCACTCGCCGAGGCTGTGCCCGGCGAGCGCGTCGGGTACGACCCCGAGCCGGCGCAGCGCGGTGTCGAGGAGCCGGCCCAGTTCGAAGACACCGGTGCCCTGGCGGCCCACGTCTCCCACGGTGGCCTCGGCGACGGCGGTGAGCCCGAAGTGCCGAGCGATGTCAGCGGAGTTGGGCGTGAACTCGGCCTCCAGGCCGGGGAAGACGAACGCGAGCTTCCCACCGCCGGGGCCGAGCAGCGGGCGCGGCACGAACCACACGTCGTTGCGGCCACGCCAGCCCTTGCCCTTGGCGACCGCCTTCCGCGCCAGCGCCAGCCGCTTCGCCGTGGGTCCGACGACCGCGAGCCGTACCGGGTCGGAGCCCGACACGACCGCACGCTCGTCGAGACCTGCCGCGAGGACGGTGGCGTCGTCGCGGTCCAGCAGTGCGGCCATCGCCTCGGCCGTCGGAGCGGTCAGCCGCAGCACCCGCTCCGGCTCGTAGACCTCGGTGACCGCGGCCACCGGCCTGCTCGCCACCTGTTCGATCACCACATGCGCGTTGATGCCGCCGAACCCGAAGGCGTTGACGGCGGCGCGGCGTACGGGCTGCCGTTCGTCGGCCTGCCAAGGGCGGGCGGTGTCGATCGGGGTGAACCGGGTACGGGCCAGCCCCGGATGCGGGTCCTCGCAGTGCAGGGTCGGCGGCAGTACGCCGTGATGGACGGCGAGCGCGGCCTTGACGAGCCCGGCGACGCCCGCGGCGGGCATGGTGTGGCCGATCATCGACTTCACCGAGCCGATGACGGCGGCCGGCCGGTCCGTGGTCGTCTCCTCCGGCGGCGGCCCGAACACCTCGGCCAGCGTGGTGAGTTCGGTCCCGTCACCGGCCGGGGTGGCGGTGCCGTGCGCCTCCAGGAGCCCGATCGAACCGGGCGCGGCCGGGTCGAGCCCGGCAGCCTCCCAGGCCTGCCGTACCGCTCGGACCTGGCCGCCCGAGTCGGGGGCCATCAGACTGGTCGTACGTCCGTCGGAGGCGACGCCGGTCCCGGTGATCGCGGCGTAGATCCGGTCGCCGTCGCGCTCGGCGTCGGCGAGCCGCTTGAGGACGACGACGCCGGTGCCCTCACCGATCAGCACGCCGTCCGCACCCTTGTGGAACGGCCGGATGCGCTCGCTCGGCGAGAGCGCCCCGAGCTGGCTGAACACGCTCCAGAAGGTGATGTCGTGGCAGTGGTGCACTCCGCCCGCGAGCATCACGTCGCAACGCCCACTGGCGAGTTCGCGCACCGCCTGGTCGACGGCGATGAGCGAGGAGGCGCAGGCGGCGTCCACGGTGTACGCCGGACCGCGCAGGTCGAGCCGCCCGGCCAGCCGGGACGCGGCCAGGTTGGGCACGAGCCCGATCGAGGACTCCGGCGCCTCGGGCCCGAGCCGGTCGGTGAACGCCTGCCGTACCGCTTCCAGTTGGTCGGCGCCCAGGTCGGGCAGCAGCTCGCCCAGGGTCCGTACCAGCTGGCTCGCGGTGCGGACCCGCTGGTCGAGCCTGACCAGGCCGGGGGTGAGGTAGCCGCCCCGGCCGAGCACCACGCCGATCCGGTGCCGGTCGACGGGAAGCCGGTCCGCGCCGCCCGCGTCGGCGATGGCCTGCGCGGCCACCTTCAGCGCGATGAGCTGGTCGGGCTCGGTGGCCGGCACCGCGGCCGGCATGATCCCGAACTCGGTGACGTCCACCTCGGCCAGCTCGTCCACGAAGCCGCCGCGTCGGCAGTAGACGCGGTCGGCGCGGGGCTCGGCGCCGGGAGCGTAGTGCTCCTCGACGTCCCAGCGGCCCGGCGGGACTTCGGTGATGGCGTCGGTGCCGGCGACCAGGTTCTGCCAGTACGTGGCGAGGTCGGGGGCACCGGGGAAGAGCACCGACATCCCGACGATGGCGATGGGTTCGGCGCGCGATCCTGTCATCAGGTTCACCAGCCGGAGGCGGTGTAGACGACGGCGGTGTCGCCCTCGGGGCCCCAGGCCAGTTCACGCAGCAGGCTCATGGTGCCCTCGTCGGGGTCGATGAGCTGGATGCCGCGGCCCGCGTAGTGCCGCATCAGCTCCGGCGTGACCATGCCGTGGTTGCCGTCGCCCGTCGGTGCCCAGGGGCCCCAGTGGACGGTCAGTCCGCGGCGGCCCGCGCCGTCGGCCGCCCAGTTGGTGCCGAGGGTTTCCAGCGCGTCGTTGGCGGCGGCGTAGTCGGACTGGCCGCGGTTGCCGAGGGTCGCCGCGATGCTGCCGAACAGCACCGCGAACCGGGGACCGTCCGCCAACTCGCTGATTGCGTCGAGCAGTTCACGCGCCCCGTCGACCTTCGTACGGAACACCCGGTCGTACGACGCCGGGCTCTTCTCCGCGATCAGCTTGTCCTCGATCACACCCGCCGCGTACACGACGCCGTCGAGCCTGCCGTGCTCGGCGTAGATCTCCTTGACCGCACCGCGTACGGCCTCACTGTCCAGTGCGTCGACAGCGCGGTAGCGCACCTGGGAGCCGAGCCCGGCGAGCTTGCGCAGCGTGCCGCGCACCTCGCGTTCGGCCTGGATCCGGCCGATCGCCCGCTCGATCTCGGCGGGCACCCGCAGTCCGCCCGCGATGAGCGCCGTCCGCAGTTCGCCCGCGGTGCTCGCGGCGGCGAGGGAGGGGTCCTCCTCGCCCTCGGGAAGGGCGGTACGGCCGAACAGTTCGATGCGGCAGCGGCTCGCCCCGGCGAGGGTGGCGGCGAAGCGGGCGGTGATCCCGCGCGCGCCGCCGACCAGGAGCACGACCGAGTCGGAGTCGAGGCCGAGGGCGGTCGCCTCGGCGGCGCCGTCCCCGGCCGGGCCCGCGCCCGTACTGCCGAGCAGGCCCAGGCCCTCCTCCGCCATACGCAGTCCGCGGCGGGTGCCGGGTGCGCGCAGGACGACCGGCTCGCGGTCGGGCGCGGTGAGTTCGGCGACGAGATCGGCGGCGATGTCCTCGGGCGCGGTACCGGGGGAGTGCTCGACCACCCGGGCGACCGTGTCGGGGTACTCGCGTGCGACCGACCGGAAGAATCCGCGCAGTCCGGCTGAGGCCCCGGAGGCCAGCACCCAGCGCGGGTTGTCCGCCAGCACACGCTGGTAGGCGGAGAAGACGTCCGGCAGGACGGGCGGGGCGTCCGGTGCGACGAGGTGGATGAGCCCGTCGAAGCTCCCGTCGGCGGGAGGCTCGACGGCGGTCAGGGCCTTGGCCCCGTACGCGGGGAGGAGGGCGGCCAGTGCGTCGGCCACCGGCCCTTCGCCGAGGACCAGGAAGCTACGGCCGGTCAGTTCACCCTCAGCGAGGTCTGCGGCGGCGAGGTCGAACTCCTGCATGACGAGACGCTTGGGGGCCACGACGACGGCGGGTGAGCCGGCCGGGGTGGATTCCAGGGGCTCGGGCTTGACCACTGCGGGAACGGCAGCGACTGCCTCGACCGGGGCCGCTCCGCCCCGGACGCCCGCCACCAGCGCGGCGATACCCGCGGCGGTACGTGCCTTCGCCAACTCCTCCACATCGGCCTCGCCCGTCGCGGTCAGGCCCAGCCGCCCTGCCAACTCTCCGGCGATCTCAGCCCGCTTGATGGAGTCGATGCTCAGGTCGGCTTCCAGGTCGAGGTCCGGTTCGATCATGTCGACCGGATATCCCGTCCGCTCACCGATCACGTCGAGCACCAGCGCGAGGACGGACTCGACGGTCGGTGTCTTCGGTCCGGCGGTGGTAGCGGTGGCGGCGGGGGCCGGGGCGGGAGTCGATCCGGGCCCGGTGAACCGCTCGACCAGGGCGGTGATGGCGGCGGCGGTACGTGCCTTCGCCAGCTCCTCCACATCGGCCTCGCCCGTCGCGGTCAGGCCCAGCCGCCCTGCCAACTCTCCGGCGATTTCGGCGCGTTTGATGGAGTCGACACTGAGGTCGGCTTCGAGGTCGAGGTCCGGTTCGATCATGTCGACCGGATATCCCGTCCGCTCACCGATCACGTCGAGCACGACCGACAGCACCGAGGCACCGGCGGTCACCGCCGCCAGGGCCGGTATCGGCTCTGCGGAAGGCCGCGGAGCCGGGACGGCGGGCAGCGCGGTCACGGTGACGGGAGCGTCCGCGTACGTGACCCGGGCGGGAGCGTCCGCGTACGTGACCCGGGCGGGAGTGTCCGCGTACGCGAGTGGGGCGGGAGCCAAGGGCCGTACCCCTGGATCCGTCCCCAGATACCCCAGCATCACATCCCGCTGAGCCGCGATCATCTCCCGGCTCGTCCGCAGGAACTCGGTTATCAGAGCCTCGGAGCCGGTGACGGCCACCGGTCCGGCTGACGTGCTGTGGGTCACGAGGGCCTCCGGGACACGCTGGGCGGGATGGAGTGCGGCGGCGGGGATCGCGCCGTCCGCCGCCTTACGGAGCAGATGGCCGTCGACGGTCCAGGCGGCGCGCTTGCGGCGGGGGGCGCGGGCGTCGGCGGTGACCGCGTCCCGGCCCTGGAAGAGCCAGGCGGTCCTGATGTCGACGCCGGCGACGGCCAGTTGGGCGAGCGCGGAGAGGAAACCGGTGAGCCCGCTGCGCGGGCCGTCCTCCAGCGCGACGGTCTGGTGCGGTCGGTCGCCGAGGATCCTGCCCACCAGCCGAGTGAGCACCGCGCCGGGGCCGGCCTCGACGAAGATCCTCGCCCCGGCCTCGTACATTGCCTCGATCTGGTCGGCGAACCGGACGGGTGCGCCGATCTGGGCGGCCAGTTCGGCCCGGATCGCCTCAGGTGTCTCGGGGTAGCGCTCGGCGGTGCGGTTCGACCACACGGGGAAGTCGGTCGCGCCGACCGGGACTTCGGCGAGTACCTCGGCGAACGTCTCGCCGGCCGCGGCGACCAGTGGGCTGTGGAACGCGCACGCCACGGGGATCCGCTTCGCGCTGAGCCCGTGCGCCTTCAGCCGTTCCACGGCCGTGAGGATGTCCTCGGTGGGGCCCGAGATCACCGTCTGGCGGGGCGAGTTGCGGTTCGCCGTCACCACTCTTCCGGCGAGGCCGGCGTCCGAGAGGGCCGCCGCGACCTCCGGCTCGCCCCCGGCGACGGCGGCCATTGTGCCGGGGTCGCCGTCACCGGTGGCGCCCAGGATGGCGGCGGCCCGGTCGCGGCTGGCCCGCAGCAGTACATCGGGTGTGAGAGCGCCCGCCGCGGCCAGTGCCGCCAGTTCTCCGTAGCTGTGTCCGGCCGCCATGGCCGGGCGTACGCCGGCCCGGGTGAGGAGCTGGTGTGCGGCGAGTCCGGTGAGGCCGAGGGCGGGCTGAGCGACGGTGGTGTCGGTGATCCGCGCCTGCTGCTCCTTGCGGCTCTTGTCGTCGAAGGCGGTCGGCGGGAAGAGCACCCGCGCCGTGTCCTCGTCGAGCCGCAGATGGCGCTGGAGTTCGGGGAAGGCCACGAACAGCTCGGCGAACATCCCGGGCCGCTGGCTGCCCTGCCCGGGAAAGAGCAGTGCCAGGTCGCCGGGCTCGGTGTCGTCGGCGGCGAACAGGCCTTCCTTCGGGGCGTGTTCACCCGCCACGGCGCGGCGAAGCAGCGCTGTCAGTTCCTCCGTCGATTCGGCCACGAGCGCGATCCAGACCCGCGCGCCACGAGTGGCGACGGACTCGGAGCGCCGGGACGCGGCGAGCGCGAAGTCCCGCAGCCGCCACGGCTCGTACGGGCCGGAGTCCCCCTCGACGAGGGTGAGCAGGTCCGCGGCGGCCCGTACGGCCGTGGCCCGGTCGGAGCCCCGGAAGGTGAACAGTTCGGCGGGCCACTGCTGGGCCGAGGTGACGGGCGGCGGACCGTCCTCGTAAGCACGCAGGACGACATGGAAGTTGGTGCCGCCGAAGCCGAAGGCACTGACCCCGGCGAACCGTTCGGCCGGAGCCGCCGCCCAGGGGCGGGCCTCGGTGTGGAAGGCGAACGGGCTGCTCTGCGCGTCCCAGGCCGGGTTCGGTTCGGTGAGGTGCAGGGTCGGCGGCTTCACGCCCGTGTGCAGGGCGAGCGAGGTCTTGATGAGCCCGGCGAGTCCGGCGGCGCACTTGGTGTGCCCGATCTGCGACTTGACCGAGCCGAGCGCGCAACTGCCGGGCTGTGCACCGGCGTCCTCGAACACCTTGGTCAGGGAGCCGAGTTCGGTGCGGTCACCGACGACGGTGCCGGTGCCGTGCGCCTCGACGAGACCCACCTCGGCGGGCGAGACACCCGCGTTGCGGTAGGCCCGGGCCAGCGCGTTGTACTGCCCCTCCGGCCGGGGCGCGGTGAGACCGAGCGCCCGGCCGTCGCTGGCGCTGCCGACACCCTTGATGACCGCGTACACCCGGTCGCCGTCGCGTTCGGCGTCGGCGAGCCGCTTGAGTACGACACAGCCGACGCCTTCGCCGAGCGCGATGCCGTCGGCCGCGCTGTCGAAGGGGGCGGAGCGGCCGGAGGGGGAGAGGGCGTGCGCGGAGGCGAAGAGCAGGTAGTCGTTGATGCCGTTGTGCAGATCGGCGCCACCGCACAGCACCAGGTCGCTGGTCCCGCTCACCAGTTCCTTGCACGCCACGTCGACGGCGGTGAGGGAGGAAGCGCAGGCCGCGTCCACGGTGTAGTTGGCGCCGCCGAGGTCGAGACGGTTGGCGATCCGGCCGGAGATGACGTTGGCCAGGATGCCCGGGAAGGAGTCCTCGGTCAGCCGTGGCAACTGCTCGTCGAGAGCGGGCGGCAACTCGCCCAGGTAGGCGGGCAGTACGGAACGCAGCGTCATGGCGTTCGACAGGTCGCTGCCGGCCTCCGCGCCGAACACGACCGACGCGCGGGCCCGGTCGAAGGCCCGGCTCCCGTAACCGGAGTCATCGAGGGCGCGGCGCGCGGCTTCGAGGGCCAGCAGCTGGACGGGCTCGATGGCGGGCAGCGAGGCCGGCGGAATCCCGTACCGCAGCGGCTCGAAGGGGATCTCGGGGAGGAAACCGCCCCAGCGGGACGGCGTCTTCTCACCCGCGCCGTCCGGGTCGTGGTAGAGATCCGCGTCCCAGCGGGTCGCGGGTACCTCGGTGACCGCGTCCTCGCCGGCGAGGACGTTCGCCCAGAAGGTGGCGAGGTCGGGGGCACCGGGGAACATGCAGGCCATCCCGACGATGGCGATGTCGAGCGGCTGGGGGGCGGCCGGTGCGGCCGGTTCCTCGATGCCCAGGCCGCGCAGCCGCGCCGAGAGGAAGTGCGCCGCACCCGTGGTGACAGCGGTGTGCAGCGCGGCGACAGTGGTGACCTCGGAGCGCAGCACGGCGACCTCACCGGCCATGAACATGCCCTCGGCGAGCTGCCGTTCCTCGCCGACGGCACTCAGCCCGCCCTCGACGCGCTCGATGCCCTTACTGGCCAGTCGCAGTCGCCCGACATTGAGCTGCTCCAGCTGCTCCCAGGCCTCCCGGCCGGGTATCTCGCGGGCCGCCAGGTCCTGCTTGACGGCGGCGAACTCGTCGGTGAACGGACTGTTCACGCAGCGGGTGGCGTGTCCGGGAGCGGTCTCCAGGAGATCGGTCCTCTCGGCTGCGATCACCTGCTGCTGGAACAGGGGCAGCACCGCGCCCGCGGTCACTGCCTCCTCGGTGAACAGATACGCCGTGCCCATCAGTACGCCGATGGCGGCACCCTGCGCGCTGAGTGGCGCGGCGAGGGCGGTGACCATGGCGGCGGACCGCTCGTCGTGCACCCCGCCGGCGAACAGCAGTTGTAGCTCGGCGGCCTTGGCGGACTTCGTCCCCGCCAGGAAGTCGTCGAGCACGCCGAGCTGCGCCTCCCACAGCGGGAAGCTGTTGCGCGGGCCGACATGGCCGCCGCATTCGGCGCCCTCGAAGATGAACTTGCGCGCGCCCGCTTCCAGGAACTGCTTCAGCAGCCCCGGCGACGGCACGTGCAGGAACGTGGAGATGCCCACTTCCTCCAGTGCGGCGGCCTGTGCGGGACGGCCGCCCGCGATGATCGCGTGGGAGGGGCGGATCTCTCGTACGACGTCGAGCTGGGCGGCCTTGATCTCCTCGTCGGCGAATCCGAGGACGCCGACACCCCACGGCTTGTCGCCGAGCGCGTCCCGGGTCTCCTCAAGGACGGCGCGGGTCTGCTCGGCGCCGGAGAGCGCGAGGGCGATAAAGGGCAGCGCACCCGCGCGGCCCACCTCGGCCGCGAACCCGGCCTGGTCGCTCACGCGGGTCATCGGTCCCTGGGCGACCGGCAGTTGGGTTCCGAGTGCCTGGCTGCCCGGGCCGCCGGGGGCGAGCGCGGGGCCGGCGTTCTTCAGAGCGTCGAGGACCGAGTCCCGTACGCCGCGCACCGCCGCGTGGACGGTGCCCCACTGCTCCTGGAAGCGAGCCGCGAGGAAGCCGTCCTGGCCGATCTCGGCGGCCGGGGAACCGCCCTCGGTGGGGACGGCGCCGGGTCTGCGGCGCCGTACGACGCGCCGGCCGTCCTCCACGGTGGTCTCGGAGCCGTCGAGCCCGGCAAGCAGCGTGGTGGTCTCGGCGGGCAGCTCGGACTCGGCCTCGGAGAGCAGGGCGAGCTGGGTGTCCAGGACGACACCGGCACCGCCGCCGGCGACGACGGCCGCCGCGGTGTGCGGGCCGGCACCGCCGCAGGCCCAGACCGGCAGGTCCAACTCCGCGTCGGCGAGCAGCTGTTGCACCAGTACGAAGGTGCTCAGTTCGCCGATGGGACCGCCGGCCTCATGACCCCGGGCGATCAGCCCGTGGGCCCCGGCCGCAGCGGCCCTCAAGGCCTGCTCGCGACCGGTCACCTCAACGAGCACGCGGCGGCCGGGGAACTCGGTGGCCGTGCACGAGGCGTCGCTGGTCAGCAGGACCGTGTGCACGGCGGCGGGCAGGTCCCGCGCGGGAAAGGCATCGTTGTCGGCCAGTCGTACGCCGAATCCGGCGGCCGACCACTCCTCGGCGAGCGTGAGTTGTGCCGCGGCACGGCGCCCGCCCGAGGTGAGGTCGAGCACGCCCAGACCACCGGCGTGTACGGCAGCCGCGGTGAGCCGTGCCGAAGCGACGGCGAACGGGTTCACGGCGATGACAATGTCTTCGACGGCGAACAGCCCGGAAGTAACGAAGTTCGGCACAGGCACGCGAACGCTCCAAATCACACAAGTGTGAGGGTGAGTGGGGGAGAGCGCTGGAACGCGCAGCGACTTCGGTGCGCGGCACGCTCATAGTCATTGCGCATCCCTGTGAAAGTCAAACTCTCAAAGGGCGGCCGACGTGCCTCATTTAACGTCGGCGACACAGCTCAGGGGGTCTGACTTACCAGCTGGTAACCAGGAACCCACCAGAAGCACAGCTGGAACTGGTCAGTCGTTCACTCTTGCCCGCGTCTGCCCCAACTCGTCTACCAACAAGCTGACTTGACGATACGTCAGAAACCGGTTCCTGTGGATCGCCCAGGAAGAGATTGTTTTCGGTCACGCCAATTGAATGTGCAACAAGTTTTTCTTCACATAGCCGAAACAGACTCTTGCGTAAAAGGGTGGGATCCGACACTTCGGCGTTTATGGTCGGCTTCATAATGTCCGGACCGGTCCGGTTCCACCCCCTCGACGTCATCTTTGTCCCACGCGCGGACATGGCGATTGGGTAAACGAGATTCAGCTCTTGTCGGGAGGACAGCTCTCCGGCGCCGCGCGGCATTGGCCTGACGGCCAGGCTGCTCCTCCACACCGACGCCTCCTCCGTGGCAGTCGGGCAGCCGCCGCGGCGGTGCCGGCCGTGCGTCTAAGGCGTCCGCGACCGGGAATGGCACTCTTGAAGGTCTGGACCGCGCCCGGCACGGCCGCCGCGCCGGGCCTCAGTCCCACCGTCTTGGAGAGCAGGAGTGAGCATGCAGTACGTGAAGCTCGGTTCGACGGGCCTGGACGTGTCCCGGATCTGCCTGGGCTGCATGAGCTTTGGGCTGCCGGATCGTGGCACCCATGAGTGGACGCTCGACGAGGAGGCGTCGCGTCCGTTGATCCGCCAGGCGCTGGAGGCCGGGATCAACTTCTTCGACACCGCGAACGTGTACTCCGACGGCACCAGCGAGGAGATCGTCGGCCGGGTGCTGGCGGACCTCACGCGCCGCGACGAAGTCGTCATCGCCACCAAGGTGAACGGCTCGATGCACGAGGGGCCCAACGCCCGCGGTCTGTCCCGTAAGGCGATCATGACGGAGATCGACAACAGCCTGCGCCGGCTGGACACCGATTATGTCGACCTGTACCAGATCCACCGCTTCGACCACGCCACCCCCATCGAGGAGACGATGGAGGCCCTTCATGACGTGGTGAAGGCGGGGAAGGTCCGGTACATCGGGGCGAGTTCGATGTACGCCTGGGAGTTCTCCAAGGCTCAGTACACGGCCCGGTTGAACGGCTGGACACGGTTCGTCTCCATGCAGAACCACTACAACCTCCTTTACCGGGAGGAGGAGCGCGAGATGCTGCCGCTCTGCGAGGACCAGGGCGTCGGCGTACTGCCCTGGAGTCCGCTGGCCCGCGGCCGACTCACCCGCGACTGGGACACCGCCACCGCGCGCAGCCGGACCGACGAGTACGGCAGGAACCTCTACCAGGACGGTGACCGCGAGATCGTCGACGCCGTCGCCCGGATCGCCGCGGCGCGTGACGTGCCGCGCGCGCGGATCGCCCTCGCTTGGCTGCTGCACCAGGATTCGGTCACCGCCCCCATCGTCGGCGCCACCAAGCCGCACCACGTCAAGGACGCGGTGGCCGCGCTCGCCGTGGAACTGACGGACAAGGAGATCGAGGAACTGGACGAGCCGTACGCGCCCCGGGCGATCAGCGGCCACTGACAGTTCGGGGGCCCGGCGCCCTTCGCACCAACGGGGCGGCTTCCTCGCGGCGCGGCGAAAGCAATGAGGCATGGGGAGTGCTCCCCATGCCTCATTGCATTGCATGGGCATGCCAGGGTGACAATGCCACTTGAGTGCCCTTTGGGTGGTTGAAGTGTTCGCCTGGTGGGCGGAGCGGCCAGTTCGGTGTGGTGGTCCCCGGCTGTCGCGCGAATCCGAA
The DNA here is from genome assembly GCF_040683495.1 of Streptomyces sp. NPDC093544. NCBI lineage: Bacteria > Bacillati > Actinomycetota > Actinomycetes > Kitasatosporales > Streptomycetaceae > Streptomyces > Streptomyces sp. NPDC093544. Next base: position 86,641 of record NZ_JBFBEA010000014.1, read on the forward strand.
TTTCATTTGCGGGACCCCTCGCGGTGACCGTCCGTCAATATCCTCACTCTCGAGGGAAAAGGGAAAATCACGAGACTGCTTGTTCCGACTCGTCACCCTGTGCAAAGGTGTGCGTTGTCGGCGTGCAGACAATATTTGCATCGTTCTGTACGCATACGGTGCACTCGTCCGCCCCTCGCCTGACCAGAGCCGCCTGAGGTGGTTGTTCGCGGTGCAACCCCCCATGGGTAGTCCCTCCGCTTTGCCGGGTGGGCTACATACCCATTGGTATGGACTATTCCTACGTTACCTCTGGGAGGAAAGCGGACGTGAATGACGCAGTCCTGTCCAATTCCCCAACACCCGCTCGCTTGTTCGAGATCTCAGATGAGCGACTCACCGCCGATCTGAAGAAGAGCCTGGGGAACACACCGGCGAACTTTCCCGTCGGTGAACTCCTCGACCGCCACTGGGAAGCGGTCTTCTCTTACGCGCGGCTGTGCACGAACGGTGTGCGTCCCGCCGGAATGCTCACCACGGCCACATTCACCAGACTGTTCGGGGAATCGCTGCGGCAGACCGGGCCGACGGCCGCATGGCGCCCGCAGTTGCTCGTCACCGTGCGCCGCATAGCCGCCGAGTGGCTCATGGACCAGCGGGCCGAACAAGTCCATCCCGAACTGTGGTCGGGCCCGGACCGTGACGAGCGGGCCGCCGCGCGGCTCCTTCTGCCCGCGAACAGACGCCTGCTGGCCAGAGCCTTCCAGCGGCTCCCGGAGCCGGCCCGCTGCCTGCTCTGGCACACCGAGGCCGAGGCGGAGCCACTGCACCTGCCCGCCGCCCTGTTGGGCCTCGCCGCCGACGACGCCGTCGTAGAACTGCGGCGGGCCCGCGAACGCCTGCGCGAGGGGTGCCTGGAATTCCATCGTGAACTGGCCCCCGCGGAGGAGTGCCGGCACTACAGCCGCATGCTCGACGCGTCCCTCAGACGCGGCGGCGCCGACCTCGACCCCGACCTCCGGCGCCACATGGCCAGATGCGAGCACTGCTGTTACGCCGCCGACCAGTTGAACCAGTTCAACGGCGAACTCGCCCTCGCACTGGCCGAAGCCGTACTCGGCTGGGGCGCGCGGGCCTATCTCGAAACGCGGCAGGGACGCGCCACCGAGATCGTGGAAGTGACCGAAACTCCCGAGGCCGCGGCAGCCGCCCCGACGGAATACCTCCACCTTCCGGCCGATGCTCCACGCCCCCCGAGCTTTCCCCCTCGGCCCGCGCCGCGCGGTCACACGCACACCGACTCCCGCTCGTCGACGCGCAAGGCCCACCGGCGCGCTCCACGTCGCCGGAACGTCGCCCTCGCCGTGCTGACCGTGAGCGGCCTGATCCTGGCCCCGCTCGTCCTGTGGGCCGGCCTGAGTTCCGGCGGCGAGGACAGCGCGGCCGACGGCACCTCGGGGGCGCCCAGTTCGGGTCCGGACAAGGCGCCGGGACCGAACCCGTCCTGGGTGGGGTCCGGTGACCAGTCGAACGGCGCCGCCGGAGGGCGGCTGCGCAACTCCGGCAACGGGCTGTGCATCGGCATCGTCGGCGACAAGCCCGTGAAGGGCGCCGAGACCGAACTCACGTCGTGCACCTCGAAGTCGGTCCAGCTGTGGACGTACGAGGAGGACGGGCTGCTGCGCAACGTGGCCGACCCCGACCTTTGCCTCGACTCCCACCTCGGCTATTCGGTCCAACTGGCCCCCTGCACGGGCGACTCCCAGCCGGGCACCAAGAACGTGCGCTACGACTTCACCCTCCAGGGCGCCCTCGTGCCGCGCTGGAACCAGGACCTGGCCCTCGCCCCCGCCTCCACCGAGGAAGCGGCGGCCCTGGTCCTCAAGGTCCGCGAGGACGAGTCGGCCCAGCGCTGGACGCTCGACACCACTTCGCCCTCCCTCCAGCTGGAGGCGGTCAACTGGGGCTCCACCAGCGAATCCAGGGCGCCCGTCCCCGGTCCTGTTACCACCCCCTCGAAGACACCGTCGCCCAGCGCCACACCCAAGCCGTCTGCGACAACGTCGTCCCCGAAGCCGACGCCGTCGGCGTCCGCTTCTCCGACGACCGGCTACTGCTACTACCCCTATTTCTACTGCCCGGGGGACGGGCAGTACGACGGGGGCGGCTACGACTACGGCTACGGAGACAGCAACGGCGGCGGAAACGACGGAGGCGGGGGAGGCCGCCGGTGAGTGCTCAGGACCCGGCCGCCCCCGAAGCCGCTTACGTGACAAACCGCCGCTGACCTGCGGCTATGGGGACGCCAAACCCCGCCGACCGGCTCTGCGGGCGGCGGGGTGGGGCGGGGGAGTGCGGCGAGCGAGTGGTCAGGAACCGGCGCCGGAGCGCACAACCGTCAGGGATACCGTCGAGAAGTTGCCGGAGACGGGAACCTTGCCCTGGGTCCACTTCACCTTGAGCGAGTCCTTCTCGTCGGGCGGTGTGACCAGCAGCGCGGCGGGAGTCGCCGTACGGGCCCCGCTGATCTCCGGGTTGGAGAACGTCAGCCCGGCCCAGGCCTGCTGCCCCGGTGCCAGCGTCACCGTCGTAGGCGACTCCGAGGAGCGCTCGGGATCGGGGCCCAGTTGCTTGCCGGACGCGTCGACGAAGGCCGCGCCGGGGAAGCCGCGCAGGGTGCAGGTGCGCTGGGAGCTGTTGGTCAGGTTGATCGGGAAGTTCTCCTGACCCGCGCCGGGGTCGTTGCCGCCGACCGACGCGGTCAGTTCGGAGGTGTGGCAGCGGGTGCTGGAGGCCGTCGTCGTGGACGAGGCCGGAGCGGTCGTGCCGGAATCGGACGAGGTGGTGCTGCCCGGTGTGCTCTCGGTGGGGCCGGCGGTGATGCTCCCGCCCGAGTCCGTGGTGTGGTCACCGGATGCGGGCTCGGCCGTACCGGGAAGCGTCTGCGGCGTACTGCTCGAGCTGTTGTCGGAACCACAGGCGGAGAGCAGGCCCACCATCGCGATGCCCGCGACCAGTGCCGCCAGACGAGCCGGGGTCGAGGTACTGCGTGTACGCACCGCGCCGGTCCGGTCCGAGTCAGGGGCCTGGTCCGCCGTGCCATGCCGGAAGGTCGCCATCTCACCACTCCTTGAGGAATTCACCGCACGCGTCCTGACGCGTACGCACGGCGCCACATGCCCCGTCATCAGTGTCCGATGCACCATGACGCCGAAAAGTTCGCGGGTTCGGCAGGTGATTCGCGTCAGCCGCCGACCCGCACCGAACCCAGCACACCGTCCGTCGCGTCGCTGCCGCCGTCCTGCCGGATCTGCACATACACCTGCGGCTGCTCGGCACCGTCCGCAGGCGTGAGCCCCGCCTCCGTCAGGGAGCCTGCGCCGCCCGGACAGTCGTCCCAGGTCCGTATCAGCCCGTGCCAGCGCGAGCCGGTGTAGGTGCGGCTGCCGCCGAAGTGGCATCCGGTGTGGGCGATCGAGCCGACCACGGCGGTGACATCGCCGTGCTCACTGAGACCGATGAACGCTCCGTTCACGCCGGAGCGCAGGTCCTGCCATTTCGCCAGATCGTCCGCGACAGCGAGACCGGGTTCCGTCCCGTCCGGCAGGCCAAGGGTCTTCGGATTCCATCCGGAGTCGCGCAGCTGACGGCCCCACGCGCGGGGTACCTCGGCCGTGACCCGTCCGGAGCTGTCCTGTACCTGGGCGACGGTCTCTGTGCTGTTGTCCCGGGTGACGACCAGGGCGGTGACACCGACTGCGGCGACCGCGACCATCGCCGCCAGCGCCGTGATCACGGCCCGTCCACGACGGCGCGGCCGACGAGCCGTGGACACCTGGCCGGCCAGCCGGTCGAGCTCCGCCGCGAACTCCAGCGCGGTGGGCCAGCGCCGCTCGCGGTCGGGTTCCATGGCGCGCAGCAGTGCCCGCTGGACGTCCGGCGCCAGGTCCGTACGCAGTCGGTCCGGCCGTACGACCTTGCCGGGCGCGCCGGGGACCGTGCCCGTGACGAGGTGGTAGCCGAGCGCGCCCAGGCTGTATACGTCGGCCCGCGCGTCGATCCCGGAACCGGGCTCGGCCTGCTCGGGCGGCGTGTAGCCCGCCGAGCCGGCCGCCATGGTGAGCCCGGACGCCTGGGCCAGGCTCTTGGCCAGGCCGAGGTCCGCGAGCAGGACGCGGTCGGAACCGCCGGGCGAGGAGCGCAGCAGTACATTGGACGGCTTGATGTCCCGGTGCACGATGCCGGCCTCGTGCAGCGCGGCCGCTCCCCGCGCCGCGAGCGCCGTCAGCCGCAGGGCCTCGGCGACGGGCAGTGGTCCGGCGGCGAGCCGGTCGGCGAGGGTGCCTCCGTCGGCGTACTCCATGACGAAGTAGGGCCTGCCGTCGGGGAGCTCACCGATGTCGTAGACCTGGACGACCCGGTTCGAGTCGGCGCGGCGCAGCAGGCGGGCCTCGGAGAGGAACCGCTCCCGGATGTCCAGCTGGTCGACCCAGTTGTCGGACAGCACCTTCACGGCGACAGCCGCTTCCAGTACGTCGTCGTGGGCGAGCCACACGACACCGAAGCCGCCGGCGCCCAGCCGCCGGTCCAGGCGGTAGCGTCCGATCCGATCGAGGGGATCCCTCAGCACGGGCGAGCCGCCGGAAAGGCGCAGTGGCTGTGGCCTGCCGGCCGCGTCCGCAGTGGCGTACGCCTCCTGTGGTCACCAGCGGGCATTTGCTCTCCAGGGCGGGGCGGAGGCCACGAGCGCGGCGCTGCGGCCGCTGTCCGTAGACGGGTTGCTGCTCGTGGCGTCGATCGGGCTGTTGAAGCCTACCCGTCACGTCGGCCGCCGAGTGCTCCGCACCCTGAGACGCCTCCCGGCTGATGCCGCGTCAGAAATAGGTTTGATGTTGTGGCAACCCGATGGCACTCCGGTTCGTATCTAGGGCGAGCCGTTGGGTGTACGGGTGAGGCACCGGGGTCCCCGGGGTCGCAGGACGGCTCCTGTCCGATTCCGAATCATCAGGAGTTCAGGTGGAGTTACGCAGTAGACGAAGGCGTGCGGTACTGGCGGCAGGGGTCGTTTCCACGGTCCTTGTGCTGGCCGGCGTCCCGGGCGGGGTGGCCCAGGCCGCGCCGACCGACGGGCCCGCGGGGGCGCTGTCCCAGAGCGCCGGCGGCGTGGGTGCGGCCGGGGCGGTGAAGACGGTGACGCTGATCACCGGCGACCGAGTCCTGGTGGACGGCGCGGGCCAGGTCACCGGGGTGGAGCGGGCCGAAGGCCGGGAGCGCGTGCAGTTCTCGGTCCGGGAGGTCGCCGGGCACACCCAGGTGGTGCCAGGTGACGCGGAACTCCTGCTGGCGCAGGGCAAGTTGGACACCCGGCTGTTCGACGTGACCCAGTTGGTGGCGGACGGTTACGACGACGCGGGCCGTTCCGATGTGCCGCTGATCGTCACCTTCCGGGGGAAGAAGGCGCCCTCGATGAGCCCGTTCACCGGGGCCGGGGCGCGGATGGGCCGTGCGCTGCCCGTCGTCAACGGGAAGGCGATGCGGTCCGTCAAGGAGCGTGGCGACGCGTTCTGGGAAGCCGTGACCGGCGCCGGCGCCGACACGTTCGTCGCCTCGACGGCCATCGAGAAAGTGTGGCTCGACGGTCGGCGCAAGGCCTCCCTCGACAAGAGCGTCCCGCAGATCGGCGCGCCGACCGCCTGGGCCGCCGGGTTCGACGGGACCGGCACCAAGGTGGCCGTACTGGACACCGGGATCGACACCAGCCATGCCGACCTGGCGGACCAGGTGATCGCGGAGCAGGACTTCTCCGGCAGCTCGGGCACCGGCGACAAGTTCGGCCACGGCACCCACGTGGCGTCCATCACGGCCGGTACGGGAGCCAAGTCCGGCGGTAAGTACAAGGGTGTCGCCCCGGGCGCGAAGCTTCTCAACGGCAAGGTCCTGGACGACGACGGCTTCGGCTCGGACTCCGGCATCATCGCGGGCATGGAGTGGGCGGTGGCCCAGGGCGCCGATGTCGTCAACCTCAGCCTCGGCGGCACGGACACGCCCGGTATCGACCCGATGGAGGAGACGGTCAACCGGCTCTCCGCCGAGTCGGACACACTCTTCGTCATCGCGGCCGGCAACGAAGGCGAGTTCGGCGAGCGGACCGTCGGCTCGCCCGGCAGCGCCGATGCCGCGCTCACCGTCGGAGCGGTCGACGACACCGACCAGCTCGCCGCGTTCTCCAGCCGTGGCCCGCGCGTCGGCGACGGCGGGACCAAGCCGGACCTGACCGCGCCCGGCGTCGCCATCACGGCCGCCGCAGCCGCCGGCAGCGTCCTGGAGGGCTATTTCCCCTCCGACATACCCGGCTACCTCACCCTCGACGGCACCTCCATGGCCACCCCGCATGTGGCCGGCGCCGCCGCCATCCTCGCCCAGCAGCACCCCGACTGGACCGGCGAGCGCCTCAAGGCCGTACTCACCGGTTCCGCGAAGCCGGGCTCGTACAGCTCCTTCCAGCAGGGCACCGGCCGTACCGACCTGGTCCGGGCGATCGAGCAGAGCGTCATCATCGAGCAGGGGCCGCTCGACTTCGGTGGCCAGCAGTGGCCGCACACCGACGACACTCCGGTGACCAAGCAGCTGACGTACCGCAACCTCGGTGCGGAGCCGGTCACCCTGGAGCTGTCCGTCGACGCGTACTCGGTGGACGGCAAGCCCGCCGCCGAGGGCATGTTCTCCGTGTCGCCGCAGCAGCTCACCGTCCCGGCGGGCGGCGAGGCGAGCGCCGACGTGACGGCGGACACCCGCGCCGGCGGTGCCGACGGCACCTTCGGCGGCTCGGTGCAAGCCGCCTCGGCGGACGGCAAGGTCCAGGTGCGTTCCGCCGTGGGGGCGGAGCGCGAGGTCGAGTCGTACGACCTGACGCTGAAGCACATCGACGAGAACGGTGAGCCCACCGGAGACGCCTCCACCTCCGTCATCGGCGTCGACAGCGACTTCTACGCCACCTACACCGACGAGCAGGACGGCGAGCTCACGGTGCGGCTGCCCAAGGGCGACTACACCATCAACGGGGTGATCCACCCCACCTACGAGTCCTCCACCCACGCCGTGCTGGTGCAGCCGAAGCTGAGCCTGGCGGCGGACACCAGCGTCACCGTCGACGCCAGGCAGGCGGAGCCGGTGGAGATCACCGTGCCGGACGCGGCGGCCGAGAACACCGAGGCCACGGTCGCGTTCGACTACCAGCGGGGCGAGGGCCTGCGCGCGGGCAACCTGGAGTACCTGCTGCCGACCTTCGCGGGGACCCGCTTCGGGCGACTCGGAACCGAGCAGTCCGAGAACGACGTCGCCGCGCTGTTCACCGGCGACTGGACCCGACAGGACGAAGAGGGCCGGCCGGTCACCTACCACCTCGGCTGGGAGCGTGCGAGCGACCTCGGCGGCTTCACCGCCGCGGTCGAGCAGAAGCAGCTCGCCAAGGTCGACCTCCAGGCGGGCGTGCCCGTCGAAGGCAGGAACGTCCAGATCGAGGTCAGCCCCCACACGGCCGACGGGAACCTGGTCAGCAGTTTCAGCGACCTGCGAGGGAGCCTGCCGCTGAGCACCACCGATTACGTTCTCGACAACGGTGTCAAGTGGTCCTTCCGCATGTGGCAGACCAGCGGCGAGGGCCGCGAAACGGTCTGGGAGAACTTCCTGATGCGCATGCCACAGACCTGGCAGGCCGGACAGACCTACCAGGAGCGGTTCAACATCGGCGTCTTCGGCCCGGTCCTGCCCGGCGCCACGGACTCCGGACCGGAACAGGGATTCCCCGGTGTCATCCGGCAGGGGAACACGATCCGGGCCTATGTGCCGCTGTTCGGCGACGGCGCCGGGCACTGGGGCATCAGCGACCACACCTCGCTGGAGAGCACGCTCCAGGTCGACGGCAAGGAGATCGCCGACGACTACGGAATCCCGGTGACCGACGGCGTCAGCGAGTTCACGGTTCCCGCCCAGGACAGTGCGTACAGGCTGTCCCTGGACAACACCCGTGACCCCGCGGTGTACCCGGTCAGCACTCACGTCCGGGCGGAGTGGACCTTCCGCTCCGTCACGACCTCCGACGACGAGTGGACCAAGCTGCCGCTCTCGGTGATCCGCTTCTCCCCCGAACTGAGCCTGTCCAGCACGGCGCGGGCGGGCAAGCGGTTCCAGGTGCCCTTCACGGTCGAGGGCGCGGCCGCCGGACAGCGGCTCAAGAAGCTTGCCTTCGAGGTCTCGTACGACGAGGGCACGACCTGGCAGTCCGTCAAGGCGGTCGGCGGTACGCACCTGTCGCTGACCCACCCCGCGGAGGCGGGCTCCGTCTCACTGCGGGCGAAGCTGACGGACCGTGCGGGCAACACGCTGGTCCAGACGATCGAGCGCGCCTACCTCACCCGGTAGTCCACCCGATCGCACACCTGGCCCCGCTCGGGGCGGCGCCGATGCCGCCCCGAGCGGGGCTGATACGCCCGGCGCCTGAGGCTCGGATAGCGGGCTTGCCGCTGTGCCGCAGGGTCTGGCACGATCGCTGCCCGTCCCCCCACTGCAACGGCGGATGGCCGTCAAGGAGGTCCGGTGTACAGGCGGTGGCTGTTCATATCGGCGGCTGCGGTGCTCGTGATCGTCTCCTTGGTCGTGGTGCTCCTCCCGGACCGAGAGGCCGACACCGGGCACTCCGCGGCCACGCCCGTCGTCGGCACCACGGCGAACGTCCCGCCCGCGACGGGGCCCCCGACTCCCTCCGCCAGTGCGGCCACCGCGTCGGCGAAGCCATCGGCAAAGAAGCCGTCGCGGACGGCGTCCGTCGGCGCGACCACGGCGTCGGCCAAGCCGCCGGCCACGGACACCTCGCAAGCGGCGTCCGCCGGTGCGCCGTTGGCGGGGCGCATACGGCCCGACGTCACCTACAAAGGAGTCGCCACCTTCTACGACTCGGACGGTGGAGGCGCCTGCCTGTACGACCCGAGCGGTGACGTCATGACCGGGGCGATGAACTCCACCGACTACGAGTCGGCCAAGGCCTGCGGCGCGTATGTGTCCGTCCGGGCGGCCAACGGGGCTTCCATCACGGTCCGCATCACCAACGAATGCCCGGGGGAGTGCGCACCCGGGCAGATCGACCTCAGCGCGGAGGCCTTCGCCAAGCTCGCCGACCCCGTGGCCGGCCTGATCCCGATCACCTGGCAGCTGGCGAGCCCCAGCGCTCCCGGCACGATGTCGCTCCGGTACAAGACCGGGTCCAGCCAGTACTGGTGCGGCATCCAGGTGATCGGCCACCGCAGTCCGGTGGCCCGGCTGGAGGTCCGTGCGGGCAGCGGCTGGCGTCAACTGCCGCGCACCGACTACAACTACTTCCTCTCCGAAGACGGCACCGGGTGCGGCAGCGCGATCAGGATCACCGACATCTTCGGAGAACGCCTCACTGTCGGCGGGATCGCGATCCGGCCGAACGTCGTGCAGCCGGCCAAGGTCCAGTTCGCCAGGCACTGACCCCGCGGTGTGCCGGCCATGGCTCCGTCAGCCGCTGGGCCGACGGCTGCGGTACGAGGTGAGCGCGGTCAGCACGAAGATCAAGGGTGCTCCCACGCCCATGACGGTGAGCGGTGTCAGGATCGACTCCAGCCACCCGGGCAGGTCGACGAAGAGCGGCAGCAGCATCAGCACGGTCAGTGGGATGAACGCCAGCATGACGGCGGAGAACCCCATCATGAGGGCCGCCTGGCGTGCGTCGCGCCGGTTGATGAGAACGGCGGCCTGCGGGTCATGAGCCCAGTCCGCACCGCGCAGTTCCTCCCAGGCCTCCAGCAGCAGCCCGAGTTCGCGCTCGACGTTCACGTGAACGTCGTCGACGAACGGCAGCAGCACCTTGGCACCGTTCCGGTCGTAGGCGTGCACCAGCACGTCGGGCGCACCGCTCTGCATCGCCGATGCCGGATTCAGCTCCGCCCTGATGTCCTGGATGTCCTCCCATGCCAGCCGTCGACGCCTGGCCATGCCGCGTACATGGATCGCCTTGATGTCCGCGGTGGTGGAGCAGCGCAGCGTGGCGTAGAAGAGCCACCCCATGAGCGCCACCCACGCCAGGAGGAAGGGGTATTTGAACGCGGCGGGCAGGTCGTCGGCGGGCAGCATGGCCAGCAGCATGCTCGCCGTCCCCGCGCCGATCACCCAGAGGAAGGCGTGCATCCGGGACCGTTTCATCCGGTACTCGCGCGGCAATCGTTCGTATCCCACAGCCACCCCCAGCTTGGCGTGCCTCATCCGTCGACATCACCGATGCGGCACCATGGGGGAGCCCCAACTCCCTTGTGTCGAGGGCTGTTTGTGACTTGGTAGCCATTCCGGGGTGCTTCTGTTTCGACCCCCGGACAATGCGGCCATCGCCCTGTTTCAGCGGCCCCGCTCCGAGCTCCCCAGCCACGTTCTCGGAGATCGCATGCGACTATCGTGCCTGGCCTCTGAACGACCCCGAGGGGAGCATCCTGTGCAGGACGCGGCGGAGACCGAGGAGCTGGCTCGGCGCGCGAGGCCGCCGGTGACGGGGAGGCGCTGAACGCGCTGCTACAGAAGGTGCGGCCCGAGGTCGTACGGCGCTGCGGGCGCTTCCTGCCCTGCCGTGAGGACGCCGAGGAAGCCGCGCAGGACGTGCTCCTCCAGGTGGCGCGGAAGATCACCACCTTCGAGGGCCGCAGCCGCTTCAGCACCTGGCTCTATACGGTGGTCGCCAACTGCGCTCGCCAGAAGTACCGCGAGCTGAAGCGTCGGGCGGTCGAACAGCCGATCGAGATCGACGCCTCGCAGCATGTCGATCCACGTACCACGAGCGTGATCGCGGGCTCCCGGGTCGACCTCCTGGAGGCGCTGGAACGCCTGGAGCGCGAACACCCGCATCTGGTCGCGCCGCTCGTCTACCGGGACATCTGCCAGTTGGACTACGCCGAGGTCGCCGAGCGTGTGGGTATCCCGCTGGGCACGCTCAAGTCGCGCCTCCACGAGGCGCGCAAGCAGGTCAGGCCCTGGCTCGCCGACGCCTCGCGATAGATCAACTCACGTCCACCGCACAACGGGCGGACCCCGTCACGCCCGTGGAGGCGTGACGGGGAGCCGGTCAGCGCTGGGTGTATACGAAACCGATCTTGTCGACCTCGTCGCCCGTGCGGCCGTGGAAGCCGGCGATCTGCCAGCCCGAGGGCGCGGTGCGGGTCACGCAGTCTGAGGTGGTCGTGCCGCCGGCCAGGCCCCGGCCGAGGTTGGTGGTGAACTTCGTATAGAAGATCCTGGTCCGGCCGTCCTTCACGCCCTGGCACAGCTGCGCCGAGGTGACGTACTCACCGCTGCCGAGGGTGAGGGACGACGCGGTGCCGCCCGTGCCGCCGTGCGCCAGCGTCGTGCCGTTGCTCAGCGTCAACGCCAGCTGGTCGACGCGTGAACCGGCGCGTAGCGAGACGGTGGTGGCGCGGGCGCCGGGCGGCACACTGTCGATGTCGGTGAAGTAGTCACCGTGCGGACCGCCGAACTGGTCGCTCAGCTGGAAGCCGGAGTTGCGCGACCAGGTGAACCTGGCGGTGATCGGGTCGTGGTCGGAGAGCATGAGGCCGTCGGAGGCAAGGAAGCCCGCGTGCTCGTTGTTGTAGCCGGTGGCGTCGAGCGAGACCAGCTTGCTGCCCCGGTAGAGGATCTTGTCGACGACCTCGCAGGTGTTGGGCACGGTCGCGCCGGTCTGGTCGCAGACCAGTGCGTCGCTGCCCTTGGCGGGCGGGGTGCCGCCGCGGATGAGCTGCACCCAGGTGTCGGTGAGGCCGTTGGCGGCGGCGAACTCGGCGATCGTGTCGCCGGAGCGGGTGTAGCGGGTGTTGGTGTCGCCCATGACCACGACGGCGTTGCCCGCGGAGTGGGTCTTGATGAAGGCGGTGAGCTGGTTGAGGTTGTCCGCGCGTGAGGCCAGATCGCCGTCACTGGTACCGGCGTTGGTATGCAGGTTGTAGAAGTCCACGTAGACGCCCTCGGCGAGACGCTCCCGCATGAACGTGAAGCCCTTCGGGGTGAGGCAGTCGCCCGAGTCGAGCTGGCAGGAGTTCCAGCCCACCCGTTCGAAGTCGTCGGCGTCGTAGGAGATCTTCGACAGGGTGTTGAGGCCGCTGCCTGTGCTGGCGCCGCCGCTGGTGGCCGTGCGGTAGGCGTGCGCGGTGTCGGCGGCGTAGAGGTAGGCGTGGTAGTTGAAGTCCTCCTGCGCGTGGACGATGTCGTACGGTGCGATCCGCTGCCCGATCGTCGTGGTGCTCGACTCACGGGGTGTCGGCGCGCTGGAGATGGCTTCCGGGAGTCCGGCGACGTTGTAGGAGAGCACGTTGAACGTGCCCGAGTCGGCGGCGGCCGCGGGGGGAGCGGCCGCCGTGAGTCCGCCCAGGGTGGCGGCTGCCGCTGCCAGACAGGCGAGAAGTCTGCGGTGAGGTGACATGGGAGTGTCTCCTGGGGACGAGGAGGGTCAGTGGCCGACCGAGAACGTGGCGTCGGCCCTGGCGGCGGCGGTGGCGATGGGATCGATGCGCAGCACGTAATCCGCGTGCCTGATGTAACGGTCCGGGTTGTTGTACGAGCGGAAAGACGACCACGCGGTGTCGGCCAGGCCCGCGGTCCGGTAGAACGTGGCGTCCTGCGTGAACGCGGTCGTGCTGTCGTTGGCGTCCAGCCGGAGCTGGTAGTTGTAGTGCCGCAGGTAGCGGGTCGGGTAGTTGACCGACTGGAAGGACACTCCCGAGGCGTCGGCGAGTCCCGGCACGAGCTTCCACTGCGAGTCGGCGAACGGGTCGAACGGGTACTCGTCGATCCTGCCGACGTAGTCGGCGTGGCGGACGTAACGGGCCGGGTAGTTGTAGGACTTGATCCGGTTCCAGGACGGAGTTCCGTACCTCGCCACGAGGTTGTCGTACTCGGTCGTGGTGATCGGCTGGATCGTGCAGTGCTTGGAGTTGAGCGGCTGGGTGTAGAGCCGCTGGTCGACCGCGGTCCAGGTGCCGGCGGCCAGGTCGGTCGACTGCCAGGCGTAGAAGACGCCGTTGGGCGTGTACGTGTCGCCCCAGAGGAACCAACTGCTGGTTGTCTGGGACTTCACGAGGGTCGGGGCCTCGGTGCCGCCATGGGCGACCGGCGTGCTGAACACGGTGAAGCTGCCCGGCGTCAGGGAGGTGGACCTGGAGCCCACCAGTGTCTGATCCTTCTTGAAGTACAGGTAGTTCACGCCGTTCACGCCGACGGCCAGGTCGCCGTCGATGACGTCGTAGCCGGGGTCGAAGAAGACCTGCGGGGCCGACGCCGTCACGAAGTCGGTGGTGTAGTTCACCATGATGACGTTGTGGCCAGTGGAGTTGACGGCCGAGTAGATGACTCCGTACTGGCCGCGGCTCGCGTCCCAGAACGCCTCGGGCGCCCAGCTGTGGGTGGCCATCTCGTGCAGCTTCAGCCGGCGGTAGTTGCTGAAGGAGAGCAGGTCGGTGGAGTCCCAGACGTGGATGTACTGGCTCTGCAGGCTCCAGTCGGTGCCTTTGAGGTCCGTGGCGATCACCACGAACGTGCTGTTCTGCTTGCGCAGGATGAACGGGTCGCGCAGGCCGCCGGTGCCTCCGGTCGGGGTCACGACGGGGTTGTTCTGGTTGAGCGGGGTCCACTGGAGGGAGTCGGTGCTGACGGCCAGGTGGAGGCCGTAGTCGGCACCGGTGAAGTTCGGGGACTCGGTGAAGTAGCCCATCACGTAAGCGGTTCCGTCCGCGGCGCGGGCGGACGGAGCGCCGATGGTCAGGCCGGCGGTGAGGGCGGCCATCGCTCCCAGCACACCGCGACGGGACGGGTTCGAGCTGTTGCTCATCCTGGTCTTCTCTCTCGCGGTGTTGGTCATGCCCAGGCGGTGACAGGGACGAAGGAGCTGTCCTGGCGGAACAGGTCGGTGCCGGCCGTCAGGTCCACGCGGAGCTGGTAGTTGTAGTGGCGCAGGAAGTAGCCCGGGTAGTTGTACGACTCCAGGCGGACGGCGCCGGTGCTCGCGCCGGTCCTGGCGACGAACGTGGCATCCCTGGCGAACGTCGACGTCGCGTCGTTGGCGTCGAAGCGGGCGCGGAAGTCCCAGTGCCGCAGGTAGTTGCCGGCCGCGTCCCGGAAGGAGTAGCCGTTCGCGTCGGCGAGGCCCGCCACGATCGTGAAGGTGGACGCCTGCTTCTCCACGGTGGTGCTGGAGCCGGTCACCACGGGCAGGTTGAGCAGCGCGGACTGCTCCTGCCAGTGGCGGGTGGTGTAGTTGCCCGACCGGAAGGAACGGGTGACGCCGGTCGGCAGGGTCACGCCGCCGGCGACCGTCTCCCTGATCACGGTGAAGTGCCGGGCGGTGCCGGAGACGACCGGCAGTTTCTTCGGGGCGCTCCAGGTGGCGAACGTGTCGTAGCTGTCGCTGAAGTAGTAACTGCCGTCGCCGTAGCCGTCGAAGAAGATCCGCCATCCGCCGTTGTCGAGCTGGACCAGGGCGGGCCCCTCACGCGTGCCGCCCCAGCCCGCCCAGTCGCCGGTCCGGCGAATCGTGTACGTGCCGGTGAGGCCGGCGGCGGTCGCGTACTCGATGTACTTCGTCGTCTCGTTCTTCGTGAACGCGTGATAGGTGGAGCCGATCTTCACGATGAACGTGTCGATGTGGTTGGCGCCGATACCGGACAGGGCAACGGGTGAACTCCACGCCGTGAGAGCAGAGTTGGTGGCCTTGAGCAGATACGGCGTAAAGACCCACTCGTCACTGGTGACCGAGCAGGAGACGATGATGTTCACGCTGCCGTCGCTGTCGACGAACCACTCGGGCGCCCACGCGCGCGAGAGATCGGTGATGGGGACCGTGTAGTCGTACAGGAACGTCCAGTTGAGCCGGTCGGAGCTGCGGGCGAAGCCGAGGGTGGTGCTGGTGTCCTGCCAGGTGTGCGTGGTGTAGGTGATGTAGTAGTAGCCGTCGGTGTGCCGGAAGATGCCGGCGTCTCGGATCCGGTTGCTGGGCGGTGTGTACGCGGATGCCTTCAGGAGTCTGAAGTCGGTCGCGTCGTCGGACTCGTAGACGTTGACGGTGCCGTCGTCGCTGTTGAGGAAGGGCACGATGGTGTAGCGGGTGGCGTAGCCCCGGGCGGGTGCCGCCGCGGCGGCGGTGCCGAGCGTTCCGGGCAGTCCGCCCAGGACGAGCGCGGTGGCGGGCAGGGCGGCCATGGCCCGCAGCAGGCTGCGGCGGGAGGGCGAATCGGGCTGTGCGGGCGTGTCCGATGTGATCATGTGCGGCTCCTTCACGATGACCTCCGCATGGCGGGGAACCGGAGCGGCGGTGTCCCTCCACCCGCTCCGGTCTGTTCGATATATCGAATGCTGTGCGACATGCTGTGCGAGGCATTACGGTAAGGGCTTGCTGCTGCGCTGAACAGAGCCCGCGGAGACGGAAGTTGGGCGAGTGCACGCGAGGGATCGGCCGCCATCGCGCTCCGGGCGACACAGGCCCTGCCTAGTCTGGTCCGCGTGACGCAGAAGAGCAGCAGACCACTCGCCGTGTTCGACCTGGACGGGACCCTCGCGGACTCCGCGCACCGGCAACGGTTCCTGGAGCGCAAGCCACGGGACTGGGACGCCTTCTTCGCGGCCGCGCCGCAGGATCCGCCGCTCGCCGAAGGCGTCGCGCTGGCGCTGAAGAGCGCGGAGGAGTGCGAGGTGGTCTACGTCACCGGCCGCCCCGAGCGGTGCCGCCGCGACACCCTCGCCTGGCTCGCCGCACAGGGGCTGCCCGAAGGCCGCATCTGGATGCGGCGCAACGACGACCGCAGGCCGGCCCGCCGCACCAAGCTGGAGACCCTCAGGCGACTCGCCCGCGACCACGAGATCCGCGTCCTCGTGGACGACGACGAACTCGTCTGCGAGGACGCGGAGCGGGCGGGCTTCACGGTCGTACGGGCACGCTGGACCGGCGCGTCCGAGGCGCTGAAGGACGCGCAGGAGCGGGAGGGGCGGACCTGAAAGCCGCCGCCGAGTTCCCGGGGGAGCTGTGTCGCCGAGTTCCTGGTGGAGCTATGCCGCCGGGCCCTCGGTGGAGCTGTGCCCGCCGTGCCCGGCGAGGCTACGGGATGATCAGGCGCCGTCCTCCAGGCGGAAGCCGACCTTCAGACCGACCTGGTAGTGCTCGATCTGCCCGTTCACGATCTGCCCCCTGACCTGCGTGACCTCGAACCAGTCCAGCCCGCGCAGGGTCTGCGAGGCGCGGGTGATGCCATTGTGAATGGCCTGGTCGATGCCTTCGTGGGAGGTGCCGACGATCTCGGTGACCCGGTACGTGTGGTCGGACATGCGGGTGCTCCTCTCCGCCGTGGCGGGTGTGCCACGCGTCATTCCACGGTGCCCCACAGCGCGGCGGTCCGCGAGGTGTAGGGGCATACCGTGGATGACGTATGTGCCCGCCGCTACCCGGCGGTGCTCAGCGACAGTGCGAAACGGCCCTCCTGGTCGGTCCACCAGTGGGCCAACTCGAAGCCCGCCGTGGCCAGTTCACCGCGGACGCCCTCCTCGCGGAACTTCGCCGAGATCTCGGTGCGCAGTTCCTCGCCCTCGGTGAAGTCGATGGCGAGGTCGAGGGCGGGGATCTTCACGGTCTGCTCGGTGCCCGAGCGCAGCCGCATCTCGATCCACTCGTTCTCGGCGTCCCAGAGGGCGACATGCTCGAACGCGTCGGGGTCGAAGTCGGCGCCGAGCTCGCGGTTGACGACGCTGAGCACGTTCTTGTTGAACGCGGCGGTCACCCCGGCCGCGTCGTCGTACGCGGCGACGAGGACCGACTCGTCCTTGACCAGGTCGGTGCCGAGCAGCAGCGCGTCACCGGGCGACAGCAGGGATCGTACGGAAGACAGGAACGTGGCGCGTTCGGCGGGCAGCAGGTTGCCGATCGTGCCGCCGAGGAACGCCACCAGCCGCGGTCCGGGCGTGCCGGGGAGGCCGAGACCGCCGGTGAAGTCGGCGATCAGAGCGTGCACGCTGAGCTCCGGGCGCTCGGCGATCAGGGCGTGTCCGGCCTGGGTGAGGGCGGATTCGCTGACGTCGACGGGCACGTACGTGTGCAGCCCCGGCAGTGCGTCGAGCAGGAGCCGGGTCTTTTCCGACGAGCCGGAACCCAGCTCGACGAGGGTGCGCGCGCCGGTCGCCCCGGCGATCTCGGCGGCCCGGGCGATGAGGATCTCGCGCTCCGCCCGGGTGGGGTAGTACTCGGGCAGTTCGGTGATCTTCTCGAAGAGTTCGCTGCCGTGAGCGTCGTAGAACCACTTCGGCGGCAGGGATTTCGGGGTGCGGTTGAGACCGTGCAGCACATCGGCGCGCAGGGCGGCCTCCGTGGCGCCCTCGGTCAGGGTGCGGGTGAGAAGGAACGGACTCACGTGCGGGGCTCCTTCGATGGTGCGGATGCCATGGGGGCGTGCGGATCCTTCAGCGGGCTGAGCAGGACGTCGTCGCGGGTCGCCGACAGCAGCGTGCGGTCCGGCACCTCCTGCCAGCGCGGGTCGTCGTCGTACGGCTCGGAAGCCACGACGGTGCGGTGGCCGGGCTCGGTGAGGTACCAGAGGGTGTCGCCCCACGCCGTCGCCGTGATCGAATCACCGTTGGTGAGAAGCAGGTTGAGGCGGGACCCGGGCGCCGCCTCGGCCACCTCGACGACCGTGTCGGCCAGCGCCTGGCTCTCGCCGTCGCCCTCGCGCAGCCGGTGCAGCAGCAGCGCCCAGACGAGCGCGGAGTCGCAGCGCGCCTCCATCGACAGCAACTCCACGGCGGGCAGGCCCTGGACGAGCGGGGCGAGGGAGCGCGGCCACCCGAGCACCGCGCCGTTGTGGCTGAGCAGCCAGGGTCCCGCGGCGAAGGGCGCCGCGGCGGCTTCCCCGTCCGCGCCCGCCAAGGTCGCGTCCCGGACCGCCGCGAGCAGCGCGGTGGTCCTGATGACACGGGACAGGTCGGCGAACGACTGGTCGCCCCAGATGGGCCCCGCACGGCGGTAACGGGCGGGTACCGGGTCGCCATCCGCGTACCAACCCACCCCGAAACCATCGGCGTTGACCGTGCCATGCCGCTGCCGCCGGGGTGTCCAGGACTGCCGGAACAGGCTGTGCGGCGGTTCCACGAGCAGGCTGCCCATCGCCTCCGGGGGCCCCAGGAACGCCAGGTGACGGCACATCAGGCGTCGCCCGAGCGGGCCGTACGGAACCCGGAGAAGATCTGCCGCCGGATCGGATAGTCCCAGTTGCGGAACGTACCCCGGCAGGCGACCGAGTCCACCGCGAACGAACCGCCGCGCAGCACCTTGTGGTCCGGCCCGAAGAACACCTCCGAGTACTCCTTGTACGGGAAGGCCGCGAACCCCGGGTAGGGCGACAGCTCGCTCGACGTCCACTCCCACACGTCGCCGATCAACTGCCGTACTCCGAGCGGGGATTCACCGGCCGGATAGCTGCCTGCCGGGGCCGGGCGCAGATGGCGCTGCCCCAGGTTGGCGTGTTCGGGGGTGGGGTCGGCGTCGCCCCACGGGTAGCGGGTGGAGCGGCCGGACGCCGGGTCGTGGCGGGCCGCCTTCTCCCACTCGAACTCGGTGGGCAGCCGCCGCCCAGCCCAGCGGGCGTACGCGTCGGCCTCGTACCAGCTGACATGCAGCACCGGCTCGTCGGGCGGCACCAGCTCGGTGACGCCGAAGCGGCGCCGCAGCCACTGCCCGCCTTCGCGGCGCCAGAACAGTGGTGCCTCGATGCCGTGCGACCGGATGTGGTCCCAGCCCTCCGGCGCCCACCAACGTGCGGTGCCGTAACCGCCGTCCGCGATGAAGGCCTGGTACGCGGCGTTCGTCACCGGAGTGGTGTCGATGAAGAACGACGGGACCATGCGCTGGTGCGCGGGCCTTTCGTTGTCCAGCGCCCACGGCTCGGTGGACGTGCCCATCGTGAACGGGCCGCCCGGAACGAGGACTTCGGCGGGTCCGGTGAACAGGGGCGCGGGCGCGGGGTCCGAAGCTGTCAGGGCCGCCGGTCCCTTGCGGAGCTGATGGGTGATCAGCATGGTCTCGTCGTGCTGCTGTTCGTGCTGCGCGATCATTCCGAAGGCGAAGCCGGCCTCGGTCAGCCGGGTGGAGCCGAACGCGGTGCTCTCCAGGATGTCCAGCGCCCGTCCGCGCACCTCGGCGGCGTACTGGCGGGCTTCCCCGGGCGGCAGCAGCGGCAGCGAGGGACGCTCGGCGCGCGGATGTTCGAACGCGTCGTACAGCCCGTCGATCTCCGGCCGCATCGCGTCACGTCCGGCGACCGCCCGCAGCAGCCACAGCTCCTCCTGGTTGCCGATGTGCGCCAGGTCCCACACCAGTGGGGACATCAACGGCGAGTGCTGCGCCGTCAGTTCGGGCTCCTCGACGCACGAGGTGAGGAGCGCGGTGCGCTCGCGGGCGGTGACGAGCGCGTCGAGGGCGCGCTCCCTGAGCGACTCAGGATCCGTGGGTGACGCGGATTCCGTGAGGGATTCGGGGGCGGTCATGAGCCGATGTCCTTCCCGTGGAACTGACCGTGGAGCTGACCATTGGGGTGGTCGTTGCGCTGGTCGTTGTGCTGGTCATGGAACTGATCGCGGGGCTGGTCGCGGCGCTGATCGTCGGACCCGTCCTGGAGTTGGGCGAGCAGATCGTCGGCTGGGCAGCGGCCCCGGGCCACAAAGCGGTCGGTGTACTCCGCGACGGCGTCCAGGACCTCGGTCGTGGCGCCGAGCCGGGGCAGGGCCTCGGCCGCCGCCGCGAAACAGATGACGGCGGCCTCGCGCAGCTCGGGATCGGTCAGGCCGAGCCGTGCGGCGTCCTCCCACAGCGGATTGCGCGGCGCGGGCAGCGAGTCCGCACGCTCCGCGAGGGGCTTGACGGTCCGGTAGGCGATCTCGGCGGCCTCCGGGTCGTCGAAGAGCGCCGTCGTGACGGCGAGCGGGACGATCCAGCCGTCGTCGCCCGGCTGCGCGTCGATCATGCGGAGTTCCAGATGGCCCCGCGGGCGCACCGGCGGGAACAGGGTCGTCAGGTGGTAGTCGAGGTCGGCCCGGTCCGGCGGGTTGTCGGAGCGGGTCCACTCCCGGAAGGTCATGCTGTCAGGTACGCCCCAGGGGCCCTCCGGCGCCCGTACGCACATCACCGGCGCGTCCAGCACGCGCTCGACCCAGGCGGCACGCGGCTCGGGCCCCAGGGTCGGCGCGTCGGACCTCCCGGGATCCATCGCCGCCCACAGCGACTGCCGCGTGGAGCGCCAGCCGGTGAGCTCCCCCCGGGCCATCGGCGAGTGGGCGAACGCGGCCACCAGGACCGCACCCAGCTGGTGCGCCATCCACCAGCGGCGCCCGTGCCCGAGCGGGCCCGGCTCCTCGTACCCGGCGTCCAGGCACACCTGGACGGAGGCGGAGGTGCACATCATGGCGCGGCCCTCGGGGCCCGCGCGGTCGAGATACCGCTCCATGGCGTCGTACCGCGGCTCATGGAGGAAGCGACTCGGGGGGTTCCAGGGGTCCTGGCCGTAACCACTGAGGCCGAGACCCGCCTCGCGCAGTACCGCGCGTACGGCGTCGAGGTCGGCGGACACGGACCCGATGCACTCCATCAGGGAGGCGGCGGGAAGGGAGCTGAGCTCCAGCTGTCCGCCGGGTTCGACGGTGAGCGCCGAACGCAGGGGCAGGGTCCGCAGTGCGGCGTAGGCCGCTTCCAGTCGTTCTGGTGTTACCGGGAGCTGCGGCAGCCGCAGCTCGTGGACGAGCCATTCCACTTCGACGCCGAGATATCGAGGTGGTCCGGTCTTGAAGCAGATGCCTCGGACCAGCGCTTCCACCTCGGCCTCGGTGACGGTGGAGCGGTGCTCCGTACAGTCACTCACCGAATCGGACATGTCGGGATCCTCCTGAGATTCCACCATGCCGCCGGACCGGCATCTGTGGCGCCGGACCGGCAGTGCTCGTCCCACCCAAGACCACATACGCCGGTTCGCACAAGGGTGCGTTTTGCCGCTTTGGAGGGACGGGAAACACTGTTTGCAAGCCCGGGAAACTCTGTTGCGCCGCACGACCAGCATCGCTCACGATGCGTTCATGAGCACGACGGGGGAGATCGCGCGGGACGCACTCATGGCGCATACGGGGGTGGCGCCATGAGTGCGCGCCTGCGCGGTATCGCGCACCACACGGAAGAGATCGTCGCGGCGGGTTCGTACCGCGCTTCCGACGGGCGCGAGGTGCCGATCGCCGCGGCGATCGAGGCCGCGCGGGCGGGGACGCGGATGTACGGGCCGCAGCCCGTGGAGACACCCCAGGTCAGCGCCGTGGACACGACGTACGAGGTCACGGGCGAGAGCAGCCTGGAGGCCGCCCGGCGGCTGGTGGCCGGAACGGACCCCGTCGCCGTCCTGAACTTCTCCTCGGCGCGCAATCCCGGCGGCGGCTACCTCAAGGGCGCGCAGGCCCAGGAAGAGGCCCTGTGCCGGGCCTCCGCGCTGTACACCTGCCTGCTGCGGGCCCGGCCGTTCTACGACCACCACCGCGCACACCGTGATCCGTTCTACACGGACCGTGTCATCCACTCACCCGCCGTGCCCGTCTTCCGTGACGACCGCGGGCGACTCCTCGACGAGCCGTACCCGGCCGGTTTCCTGACGGCCGCGGCACCCAATGCCGGGGTCGTCCTGCGCACCGCTCCGGAGCGCGCGGCCGAACTGCCGCACGCCCTGGCGGTACGCGCCGAGCGGGTCCTGGAGACCGCCGCGGCCCATGGCTACCGGCGGCTGGTGCTGGGCGCGTGGGGCTGCGGGGTCTTCCAGAACGACCCGGCGCAGGTGGCGGGCGTTTTCCACGGCCTGCTGGTCAAGGGCCGCTTCGAGGGGTACTTCGAGCACGTCGTGTTCGGAGTCCTGGACCGTACGGCGGGATCGGCGACGCGCGGTGCATTCGAGCAGGAGTTCGTATCCGAGCTCCGGGTCGGGTGACGCGCCCCCTTTTGGGGGCGCGGGGAACTGCGCGACCAGCCACGACGGACCCGCGGCGAAGCCACGACCCCTACGGCGCAGCGGTCAACGCCACCCGTACAGCTCCTGCAGCCGGCGCACCACGGAGTTGAACCGCATCCGGTCCAGCGCGCACGCCTCGCGCCGCATCCCGTCCTCGTGCAGTCGCAGTACGCGATCCACGTCCACCCATGAGTCCCGGCCGGAGCGGTCCCACGGCCCGTTCCCGATCGGTACCCACTCCCGGTCGCCGTCGTGCCGCTTGCTCGACAGCTGGACGGCGAGAAAGGTCCCCGTGGCCTCCCGGGCGACGACGAGCACCGGGCGGTCCTTGCCCCGGCCGTCGTTCTCCTCATAGGGCACCCATGTCCAGACGATCTCGCCGGGGTCGGGGTCACCGTCGTGCGCGGGGGAGTACTCGGTCCGCACCCGGCCCACCTCGCGGGGCTCGGCCTCCGTGGTCGCGGAGGGGCCGGAACGGCCCGGGACGTCTTCATCGGTCGATGCAGTCACGAGGGTCACGTTACTTCGGGGACAAGGGGGCCAAAGCCCGGGGGCAGGGAGGTCAACTCCCCTGCCCCCGAAGCTCAGCGCCTCACGCCTTGTCCTGTTCCACCGGCACCCTCTCCGAACGCGGCGGCGACACAACGCCGTTGAGCCCCGCGGACCCACTCTCCGCCCCCGTGCCGTTCTGGTTCATGGACGAGAGCAGCTGCCGTGCCAGGCCAAGCCCCGTACCGCCCATGGTGAGTGCCTTGGCGAACATGTCCGACATGCCGTCCGCGCCGTTGAGCAGCACCATGTGCTCGACGTTGCCGAAGGCGCTCGCGCCCGCACGGACGATCTCCGGCCAGTTCTCGGCGAGTTGCTGGGCGACCACGGCCTCCTGGTTCTCGGCGAGGGCGGCGGCCCTCGCCTTGATGGCCTCGGCCTCCGCGAGACCTTGGGCGCGCGTCGCCTCGGCGGCGGCGAGTCCCTTGGCCTGAGCGGCGGCGGCCTCGGCCTCACCGGTGGCCCGGGTCGCCGTCGCGGCGGCAGCGCCCCGCGCCTTCGTCGCCTCGGCCTCGGCGCCCGCGGCCGCCTTGACCCGGTTCGCTTCGGCGGCTGCCGCGAGTTCGGTCTCCTGTGCCTTGGCCTGCGCGGCGGAGATCCGCGCGTCACGCTCGGCCTCGGCCCGTGCGCGCGTCTCGTACGCCTTGGCGTCGGCCGGCTTGCGGACGTCCGCCTGGAGCTGCTGCTCGCGGCGCTGCGCCTCGAGTTCGGCGATCCGCGTCTCCTGGACGACGACGTCCTGCCGGGCGGCGGCATCCGCGAGCGGTCCGGCCTGCTGTGCCTTGGCGGACGCCTTGTCGCGCTCGGCCTGGTAGCCGGCCTGGAGGATCTCGCTGTCCCGGGTCGCCTCCGACATCCGGGCCGCGGCCTTCTGTTCGGCCTCGGTGGCGAGCCGGTTCGCCTCGGCCTGTGCGATCCGCGCGTCGCGCTGTACGGCCGCGGCGTGCGGCATGGCGAGGTTCTTGATGTACCCGGTCGGATCCTCGATCTCGTGGATCTGTAGCGAGTCCACGATCAGACCCAGCTTCTCCATCTCCGTCCCGCAGGCGGCCCGTGTCTGACCGGTCAGCTTCTCCCGGTCGCGGATCATTTCCTCGACGGTCAACCCGCCGACGATGGACCGCAGATGACCGGCGAACACGTTGTGCACCCGCTCCGACATCAGCTTCTGCTGGTCGAGGAAGCGGCGGCCCGCGTTGGCGATCGACACGAAGTCGTCGCCCACCTTGAAGATGACCACGCCCCGCACCTTGAGCGGAATGCCCTGGTGCGTCACGCAGTCCACGTGCAGTTCGGTCTCGTTGAGGTCGAGCGAGATCTTGCGCACCGCCTGCACACCTGGCATGACCAGCGTGCCGCGCCCCGTCACGATGCGGAATCCCATGCCCTCTTCAAGGCCTTCGGTCCGATGCTTCGAACCGGAGATGATCAGCGCTTCGTTGGGCTCAGCGACCCGCCACATGAGCTTGAAGACCACCACGATGAAGATGAGTGCGAGGACAACCGCCCCCGCCACGACGCCGACAACCATCGGCATACGCCCCCTTTTGATGGTGCCCTTTCGGCACCGAACGAGGGGAGTGTGCTCCTGCGCAAGACCGGGGTACAGACGCTGACGGATCCTTGTTGCAATCTTGACGCATACGCCTCTCACCTGGGACGAGAGGCGCACAGACGAGCCAATGGCGCGTCAACTGCCGTACGCCACGGGCGAGTCGGCTGTCGTACGCCCGCTGACACGTCAACTGCCATACGCCGAGAATGCGTTGACGGTCGTACGACAGCTGACGCGTCAGCTGTCGTACGCCGCGGAGACGTACACGGTCCGCGGCGGCAGGTACTCCACCACCATCACCACCGTGCCCGGCTCGATGCGGTCCTTCGCGATGGAGGGATACGCGAGAAAATGTTCGGCGCCGCCACGCACCCGGACGATCACCTCGCCGACAAGCCCGGGCCCGATCGTGCCGGTGACCCGCCCCATCAACCCGACCATCGACGCATCGCCCATCGTCACAGACTACGTGCGGTAGCCGCTGGTCACAGCGTGGCGGACGAACTCCCTTACGCCGTGCCGGACGAACTCCCTTACGACGCAGGGGAGTCCGCGGCGGTCGCGGGCGGCGGCCACAGTTCGTGCCAGCGCTGGTCCGCCTCCAACTGGGCGACCAGGGAGACAAGCAGCGGCTCGCTGTTCGCGGGACCGAGCAGTTGCGCCCCGACGGGCAGGCCGTCGCCCACGAAGCCCGCGGGGACGTTGACCCCGGCCCAGCCCAGCACGTTCCACGGCCAGGCGAACGGGCACGCGGCGATCATGGCCCGGTCGGTGCCGAAGCCGCTCAGGTTCACCATCGAGCCGACGCGCGGCGGGGGAGCGGCGGTCGTCGGCGCGAGGAGAACGTCGTACGTCTCGAACAGGGCGCCGATTCGCCGGTGCAGCGTGGCCTCGGCCCGGCGGGCCAACCGGAGCGGGGCTCCGCCGAGGACCCGTCCCAGCCGGGCGGCGTCGCGGCTCCGCCGGTCGAGGAGGTCCTGCCGCGGCGCGTCGCGTACCCGTTCGGCGAGGCCGACCGTCGCGCGCGGGATGAACGACAGCCCGATCTGCCCGTACCGCGGCTCCGCCTCCTCCACCACGTGCCCGAGCGCCGTCAGCCGCTCCGCGAGCGCGAGGACCCGTTCCCGTACGGCGGGATCGAGGTGGGCGGGCAGCGCCGTGAACGGCGGCTTGAGCGACAGCGCGATCCGCAGCCGGCCCGGATCACGGCCCACCGCGTCCGACACGCGCAGCGCGGGGGGCCGGTGCAGATCGCCGTCGTGCTGACCGCTCGCCGCGTCCAGGAGAAGGGCCGCGTCGGCGACCGTACGCGCGAGCGTTCCGTTGACCGTGATGCCCTGGAACGACTCCGGGCGCGGCCAGGTCGAGATTCGGCCACGCTGCGGTTTGATCCCGATCAGATGGGTCCAGGAGGCCGGGATGCGGACGGAGCCGGCGCCGTCCGAGCCCAGCGCGGCCGGGACGAGACCCGCGGCCACGGCTGCGGCGGAGCCTCCGGAGGAGCCGCCCGGCGTGTGGTCGGCGTGCCAGGGGTTGCGGGTGGCGCCGAAGGCGGGTCCCTCGGTGAAGGGCCACTGCCCGAATTCGCAGGTGTTGGTCTTGCCGATGACGATCGCGCCGGCCGCGCGCAGGCGGCGTACGGCCTCCCCGTCCGCGTCCTGGGGCGGGAACTCGCCCCGGCAGCCGAACGCGGTCGGCTCGCCCGCCACGTCCATGTCGTCCTTCACCGCCACGGGCACCCCGAGCAGCGGCCTTCGCACCCCGGCGGCCAGTTCCCTGTCCGCCGCGTCGGCCTCGGCGAGCGCCGCTTCGGCGCGCACCAGGCGGAAGGCGTTCAGGGAGGGCTGGGTGGCCTCGATCCGGGCCAGCGTCCGTTCGACCGTCTCGCGCGCGGTCACCTCGCCGTCGGCAAGGGAACGGGCGCATTCGGCCAGACCTGCGGCACGGTCGGGCGCTGTGTCTGGAGCCATGTCGGGAGTCAACGGCGGACACCTCCGAAGCACGTCGTCTACCGAACGGTAACCTCCGGACGGGCCGTCCGGTACGGGATGTCGAACATCCTTTGCGGAAGGGGGAGTTCCGGCCACCTGGGGTCGCCCGACGCAAAGCCGCGGGCCGTGATTCTGCAAGGATGCGTCACGTCATGGTGCAGATACCGAAGCAGTCCACCCCGCCGGCGCCCGCACAAAGACCCGTGCCGACGAGTGCCGATGTGGCCCGCCTGGCGGGCGTCTCCCGCGCGACCGTCTCGTACGTCCTGAACAACACCAGTGCCGTCCGGATCAGCGAACCCACCCGCCGCCGTGTCCACGAAGCGGCCAAGGAGCTCGGGTACGTCCCGCACGCCGCCGCCCGTAGCCTGCGCGCCGGCCACAGCCGTGTGGTCCTGATGCCCGCGCCTTCCGTGCCCGTGGGCCTGCTCTACAGCCAGTTCTTCAACGAACTCCAGTGGGCTCTGAGCCGACTCGAGTACACCGTCGTGCAGCACGGCAGCGCCGGACTGCACGACGACGAGGCCGCCCGTGTCTGGGCCGAGCTGCGGCCGGTCGCCGTACTCGTGCCCGGCAGCAGGCTCGGCCCGGAGGGCGTGGCCGTCCTCAAAGGCTCCGGTGCCCGTGCGGTGGTCACGCTGGGTCCCGAGCGCGTCGAGGGCGCGCACGCGCTGCTCATGGACCAGGAACGGGTCGGCCACTGCGCGGGCGCCCACCTCGCGGCCCGTGGCCGGCGCCGCATCGGCGTCGTGGTGCCCCGGGAGGCCGGCCTGGAGGTCTTCTCCGGGCCCCGCCTCGAAGGCGTACGACGTGCCCTGCACGGCACCGGCGCGACGGTGACCGAGCTGTCGCTCGCGTATGAGGAGCAGGCCGCCGCGCGGCTCGCGGCGCGCTGGCGCTCCCTCGACCTGGACGCCGTGTTCGCCTACAACGACGAGTACGCGATGCTGCTGAGCCGCGCGCTCCAGGACGAGGGCATCGGCATCCCGGACGAGACGGCTGTCATCGGCGCCGACGACCTGATGCTCGGGAGGCTGCTGCGGCCCCGGCTGAGCACCGTGCACATCGAGCTGCCCTCGGGTCGCGATCTCGCCGAGCTGGTGGACCGTGTGGTGCGCGAGCCCGGTGCCGCAACCGAAGCGCACGAGGTGCTGGGCGCGAGAATCGTGCATCGCGAGTCGAGCTGAGAGAGGCTGGGACTGTTCCCCGGCTGAATGGGGACTATTCTCCGGCTGAATCGGACACGGAGGCGCGCCATGCGGACCACGGTCGGCATCATCGGCGGGGGTCCCGCCGGGCTGCTGCTGGCCCGGCTGCTGCACCTGACGGGCGTCGACTGTGTCGTCCTGGAGGGCAGGACCCGGGCGTACGCCGAGCAGCGCCAGCGCGCCGGGATGCTGGAGCAGGGCACGGTCGACGCGCTGCGCGAGGGCGGCGCCGCAGACCGGCTGGACGCCGAGGGTCTGATCCACCACGGCATCGAGCTGCGCTTCGACCGCGAACGCCATCACATCGACTTTCCCACCCTCACCGGTGGCCGTACTGTCACGATCTACGCCCAGACGGAGATCGTCAAGGATCTCATCGCCCTCCAACTCGCCGACGGACCAACGCTGTTGTTCGAGGCCGAGGCGATCGCCATCGAGAAGCCGGACAGCGACGCACCCCTCGTCCGCTTTGTGCACCAGGGGCGCGAGCAGACCCTGAGCTGCGACTACGTGGTGGGCTGCGACGGTTCCCACGGCATCGCGCGCGAGGCGTTCCCGGCCGGGGCGAGCCGCACTTACGCGCACGACTACCCCTACTCCTGGCTCGGGATCCTCGCCGACGTGCCGCCCTCCTGCGAGGAGTTGATCTACGCGCGCGGTGACGGGGGCTTCGCCCTGCACAGCATGCGCTCACCGTCCGTGTCACGGCTGTACCTCCAGGTCCCGAACGGCACCGATGTCCACGACTGGCCCGACGAGCGCATCTGGGACGAGCTCGCCTCGCGTTTCGCGATCGACGGCGACTGGCGGTTGGAGCGCGGTCCCATCACGTCCAAGTCTGTGACGACGATGCGGAGTTACGTCCACGAGCCGATGCGCTACGGACGGCTCTTCCTCGCCGGGGACGCCGCCCACATCGTGCCGCCGACCGGCGCCAAGGGACTCAACCTCGCGGTGTCCGACGTTCGGGTACTGGCGCGTGGCTTCGCGGCGCTGCACCGCACGGGCTCGGCCGAACTCCTCGACCGGTACTCGGAGTTGAGCCTCGACAGAGTCTGGCAGGCCACCCGCTTCTCGTACGACATGACTAGGATGTTGCACGCTCATCCAGACGGGGATGCCTTCGAACGCCAGGTGCAGCTCGCACGTCTGCGCCGGATCACGGCATCCCGTCCCGCGGCCGCCGAACTGGCCGCGAACTACACGGGATTACCCCTCGCCCTGTGATGTCCCGCTGCTGATCAGCGATCGATCGGAGAGCCGTCATGCCGCTGCTCGACCCAAAGACCTGGCAGTCCCGCACGTTGTCGGGCGGTGAGTACGCGGTCACCGAGCCCGCCACCGGCGAGGCGCTCGGGAGCGTCACGCTCGCCACCGCCGGGGACGTCGCGGCAGCCGCGCGGACCGCCCGCGCCGCCCAGTCCGACTGGGTCAAGGCCCCGCACTTCGTCCGTGCCGCCGTCCTGCGCAAGGCGGGCGACCTGTTCGCCGCCCACGCCGACGAACTGCGCGACTGGATCGTCCGCGAGTCCGGCTCCATACCCGGCAAGGCCGACTTCGAGCTCCACGTCGCCGCCCAGGAGTGCTACGAGGCGGCCGCGCTCGCTTCGCGCCCGACCGGCCAGATCCTGCCGTCGGAGGCGCCGCGTCTGTCGTACACGCGACGCGTCCCGGTCGGTGTCGTGGGCGTGATCGCCCCCTTCAACGCCCCGCTGATCCTCTCGATCCGCTCCGTGGCCCCGGCGCTCGCGCTCGGCAACGGTGTCGTCCTGAAGCCGGACCCGCGCACCGCTGTCTGCGGCGGCCTCGCGCTCGCGGCCGTCTTCGCGGAGGCGGGTCTCCCGGAGGGGCTGCTGCACGTGCTGCCCGGTGGCCCCGAGACCGGGCAGGCACTGGTGGCCGACCCCCAGGTGCCGGTCATCTCGTTCACGGGATCCACTGCGGCCGGGCGCGCGGTCGGTGAGGCCGCCGGCCGTCAACTCAAGCGCGTACACCTGGAGTTGGGAGGCAACTCCGCCCTGATCGTGCTGGAGGACGCCGACATCGACGCCGTGATCTCCACGGCGGCCTGGGGCTCGTTCTTCCACCAGGGCCAGATCTGCATGACGACGGGCCGCCATCTCGTCCACGCCTCGCTCTACGACGAGTATGTCGAACGGCTCGCCGCCAAGGCCGACTCACTCGCCGTCGGCGACCCGCACCGCGCGCAGGTGCACCTCGGGCCGATCATCGACAGCGCCCAACTCGCCAAGATCCAGGGGCTGGTGGAGTCCAGCACGGCACGCGGGGCGAAGCTGGCGGCGGGCGGCACGCACGAGAAGCTGTTCTACCGGCCCACGGTGCTCGCCGGAGTCGACGACTCGACACCCGCGTACGCGCAGGAGGTCTTCGGCCCGGTCGCGCCGGTACGTTCCTTCGCGACCGTCGACGAGGCCGCGGCCCTCGCCTCGGCGGGACCGTACGGCCTCTCTCTGGGGATCGTCACCCGGGACACCGCACGCGGCCTCGACCTCGCCGACCGCATCCCCACCGGCATCGCCCACATCAACGACCAGACCGTCAACGACGAGGCCGTCGCACCCTTCGGCGGCATCGCGGCCTCCGGCACCGGCGCCCGCTTCGGCGGTGAGGCCAACCTGGAGGCCTTCACCGACGTGCGCTGGACGACGGTACGCGGGGACGTGGCGCCGTACCCGTTCTGAGCGTGAGCGCGGGAGAACCTACTGGCCGGCCTCGGCCTGCTGCTCGGCGACGGACTTGCGGACCTCGTCCATGTCCAGCTTGCGGGCCTGGCCGATCACGTCCTCCAGGGCGGCCTGCGGCAGCGCACCGGGCTGGGCGAAGATCGCGACCTGGTCGCGGACGATCATCAGCGTCGGGATCGACCGGATGTCGAAGGCCGCGGCCAGCTCGGGCTGCGCCTCCGTGTCGACCTTGGCGAACACCAGGTCCGGGTTGGCCTCGGCCGCCTTCTCGTAGACCGGGGCGAACTGACGGCACGGCCCGCACCAGGACGCCCAGAAGTCGATCAGGACGAACTCGTTGTCCTTGACCGTCTGGTCGAAGTTCTCCTTGGTGAGCTCCACGGTGCTGCTCATGCCTGTCTCCCTCTTTCTCGGGTCGGTTCGTGCCGGTTCGCACAACGCCGCCTGCCGGTGCCGTATTCCGCGCCCGTACCCGTGTGGCCACGAAGCACACCAGGAACCAGACTGATCCCATGACGGAAACGGAATCCATCGCGTACGACGTCGTGGTGCTCGGTGCCGGGCCCGTGGGGGAGAACGTCGCGGACCGCGCCCGCGCGGCCGGCCTCTCCGCCGCGATCGTGGAGAGCGAACTGGTCGGCGGCGAGTGCTCCTACTGGGCCTGTATGCCCAGCAAGGCCCTGCTGCGCCCGGCCATCGCCCGCGCCGACGCCCGCCGCGTGCCCGGCCTCAGCCAGGCGGTGCAAGGCCCCCTCGACGCCCCCGCGGTCCTCGCGCATCGCGACTACTTCACCTCCCACTGGAAAGACGACGGCCAGGTCGGCTGGGTGGACGGCATCGGCGCCGACCTCTACCGCGGGCACGGGCGGCTCGCCGGATCACGCACGGTGACGGTCGAAGGGCCGGACGGCGAGCAGAAGGTGCTGACCGCCCGGCACGCGGTCGCCGTGTGCACCGGCACCCGCGCCCTGCTCCCAGACCTGCCGGGACTCGCCCAGGTCAAGCCCTGGACCAGCCGCGAGGCCACCAGCGCGCAGGCCGTGCCCGGCCGGCTCATCGTGGTGGGCGGCGGAGTGGTCG
This sequence comes from Streptomyces sp. NPDC093544, assembly GCF_040683495.1. Taxonomy (NCBI): domain Bacteria; kingdom Bacillati; phylum Actinomycetota; class Actinomycetes; order Kitasatosporales; family Streptomycetaceae; genus Streptomyces; species Streptomyces sp. NPDC093544. The sequence continues at coordinate 117,769 of NZ_JBFBEA010000014.1, forward strand.
CCGTCGAGATGGCCACGGCCTGGCAGGCCCTCGGCTCCCAGGTCACGGTCCTGGTCCGCGGCAAGGGCCTGCTGCCCCGCATGGAACCCTTCGCGGGGGAACTGGTGGCCGAAAGCCTGCAAGAAGCGGGCGCGGACATCCGCACCGGCACCTCCGTGACCGCGGTGACCCGCGAGGGCTCGACCGTGGTCGTCCTGACGGACACCGGTGACCGCCTGGAGGCCGACGAGATCCTCTTCGCGACCGGTCGCGCGCCCCGCACCGACGACCTCGGCCTCGACACCGTGGGCCTGGAAGCGGGGTCCTGGCTCGACGTGGACGACAGTCTCCGGGTGATCGGCAGCGAGTGGCTGTACGCGGTCGGCGACGTCAACCACCGCGCGCTCCTCACCCACCAGGGCAAGTACCAGGCCCGTATCGCGGGCGCCGCCATCGCCGCCCGCGCGGCCGGCGTACCGCTCCTGGAGACGGACCCCTGGGGCGCCCACGCCGCCACCGCCGATCACGCGGCCGTCCCCCAGGTCGTCTTCACCGACCCGGAGGCCGCCGCGGTGGGCCTCTCCCTCGCCGAGGCCGAACAGGCGGGCCACCGGGTCCGGGCCGTGGACGTCGAGATGTCCTCGGTTGCGGGCGCGGGTCTGTACGCGGACGGCTACCGCGGCCGGGCCCGCATGGTCGTCGACATCAACCGCGAGATCCTCCTCGGCGTCACCTTCGTCGGCCCCGGCGTCGGCGAACTGATCCACTCGGCGACCATCGCCGTCGCCGGCGAGGTACCCATCAGCCGCCTGTGGCACGCGGTCCCGTCCTATCCGACGGTGAGCGAGGTGTGGCTGCGGCTGCTCGAGGCCTACCGGGATGCGTAGCCGGCCCGGGGGGATGGCGCGGCTCGGTGGGGCAGGTTGAGGCCGAGGGGCGCGGCCGTCTCCTGCGGTGTGGGCTGCGCCGTGTGGCTGCTTGAGGCCTACCGGGACGCGTGGTCGAGCGGTTGGCAGGGTGCCATGCCTGCACCGGGGCACTCTGGCACCGCGGCCGGAGCGGCTCAGTCGGGCAGCGTGAAGCCGAGGACCGCGGCCGCCTCATCCGGCGTCGGCTGCGCCCAGTGCTCCGCCATCGCCTGGTTCGAGGACAGCGAGCGCGTCTCCGCGCGGTCGAGATAGAGCACACCGTCCAGGTGATCGGTCTCGTGCTGGACGATTCGTGCGGGCCAGCCCGTGAACACCTCGTCGATCGCGTGACCCTCCTCGTCCAGCGCGCGCAGCCGCACCTCGGCGTGCCGGGGCACCACGGCCTGCCAGCCCGGCACGCTCAGGCAGCCCTCGAAGAACACCGCCCGGTCGGCGCCGATCCCCTCGTACGACGGATTGACCAGCACCCGGAACGGCTGCGGCACCCGCCCGCGCACCAGCCGCACCTCTTCGGACACCGGTGCCGGGTCCTCGATGACCGCGAGCCGCAGCGGTACGCCGACCTGCGGCGCCGCGAGGCCGACACCCGGCGCCGCGTGCATCGTCGCGCGCAGGGCGGCGACGAAACGGGCCAGCAGCCCCGCGTCCAACTGGCCGTCGAAGGGCTCGGCGGCACGGCGCAGCACCGGGTCTCCGGCGGCCACGATCGGCAACGGGCCTTCGTGGGAGAGGAGTTCCTCGACCTGGTCGCTGAGGGAGCGGGAGGCGCTGGGGTCACGTTCGGATGCCATCGCGCCAGGATGTCAAGCGGTCCGGCGCGGAGCGAGGCGGCGCAGGGCGCGTCCCTCACCTTCCTCCATGTGACGCACACCACTTGTCGGCCCGGGAACTCGACGCGCCCACGCTCCGACTACTGGACCGCCACCGTTGGAGGGAGCCCCACTCCCGGCCCACGGCCCGATCCCGTCCCCTGCCTGACCGGAGAACCCCGCCGATGTCCACCGCTCCCCCGATCACGACGGACGAGTCCCCGCAGTCCGCCACGCCGGCACCCACCCGAAGAGCCTGGTCCTCGCTGCGTCCCCTGGTGCTGCGCCTGCACTTCTACGCAGGAGTGCTCGTCGCCCCCTTCCTGCTGGTCGCCGCGGCCACCGGCTTCCTGTACGCCGCCTCGTACCAGGCCGAGAAGATCATCTACTCGCACGAGATGACCGTCCCCGTCGGCGACGAGAAGCTGCCGCTGTCCGAGCAGGTGGCCGCCGCCCGCAAGGCCCACCCGGAGGGCACGATCTCGGCGATACGCCCCTCGCCGGAGGCCGATGCGACGACCCGGGTGATGCTGTCGGGCACCCTGGGCGTCGACGCCGATAACACCCTCGCGGTCTTCGTCGACCCGTACACCGCGAAGGTGCGCGGGGCCCTGGAGCAGTACGGTTCCACCGGCGCGCTCCCGGTGCGGACCTGGATCGACGAGTTCCACCGCAACTTGCACCTTGGCGAGAACGGCCGCCTCTACAGCGAACTCGCCGCCAGCTGGCTCTGGGTGATCGCGGGCGGCGGCCTGGTGCTGTGGTTCGCGCGCCGACGTTCGCAGCGCAAGGTGCGTGGGACGAGCGGGCGCCGCCGCACCCTGGGGCTGCACGGCACCGTCGGCGTCTGGGCGGCGATCGGATTCATCTTCCTCTCGGCGACCGGCCTGACCTGGTCGACGTACGCCGGGGCGAACATCGACGTCCTCAGGACCTCGCTCGGCCAGTCGACGCCCTCTGTCTCCGCGGCGGCGGGCGGCGAACACGCGGAACACGAGGCCGCGGCCTCGGCGGGCGACGCGGCGGGCGGAGCGGGTATCGACCAGATCCTCGCCGCGGCCCGCGCCAAGGGCCTCGGCGACCCGGTCGAGATCACCCCGCCCGCCGACGCCTCTTCCGCCTACGTCGTCAAGCAGGTCCAGCGCAGCTGGCCCGAGAAGCAGGACGCGGTGGCCGTCGACCCGACGACCGCCGAGGTCACCGACGAACTCCGCTTCGCCGACTACCCGGTGCTCGCCAAGCTGACCCGCTGGGGCATCGACGCCCACATGGGCGTCCTCTTCGGCCTGGCCAACCAGATCGTGCTGATGGCCCTCGCGGCTGCGCTGATCCTTCTGATCGTCCTGGGGTACCGGATGTGGTGGCTGCGCGGTCGCGCCTCCGCGTTCGGCCGTCCCATCCCGCGCGGCGCCTGGCAGCAGGTCCCGCCGCAGATCCTGGTCCCGGCCATGGCGGCCATCGCCGTGCTCGGCTACTTCGTCCCGCTGCTCGGCATCCCGCTGGCGGTGTTCATCGCCGTGGACGTGCTGCTCGGCGAGATCGCGCACCGGAGGGGGAAGCGTACGTACGCCGACGGAGCCGCCAGGTAGCGGCGGGCGGGGGTCGCTCAACTCCCCGAGGGTGCACGCGAAAAGGCCGGTCACCGTGGTGACCGGCCTGCCTTCGCAGGGCTGTTACACCTGCTCGAAGTCGCCCGCGAGCGCCGAGGCGATCCGCAGGTGCGGCTCCGCCTCGTCGGGCCGCCCCTGACGCTGAAGCGTGCGCCCCAGCATCAGCCGGGCGTAGTGCTCGACCGGGTCGAGTTCCACGAGTACGCGCAACTCGGCCTCGGCGCGCCACAGTTGGGCCGAGTGATAGTACGAGCGGGCCAGCAGCAGCCGGGGTCCGACCAGCTCCGGCACCTCCTCGACCAGTCCACTGAGAACCCGCGCCGCGGCGGTGTAGTCCCTGGCATCGAAGAACATCCGCGCCCGCTCCCAGCGCTCCGCGGCCGTCCCGTGGTCGTAGTACTTCATGTCCACTGCTGACCTCCTTTGACGGGGTCAACGGCAGGAGTTGGTTGAATATTCCACTACATCGGGCCGGTGGGGTTCGGGGGGCTTTCAGAGGGGTTCGGTGAAGTCACGCGTCGCCGAGCTCCGCGTTGGCCCGCTCCGTGACCAGGGTCAGTACGCGACCGGCGGTCGCCAGGTCCTCGGCCGAAATGCCCGCGTACAGTCGGGCCGAGACCTCACGTACGCCCGGTTGGATCCGGTCGAAGAGCTCCTGGCCGCTGTCCGTGAGGGACACCTGCCCCGAGGCTGACTCTTCCAGCAGCTTCAGGGCCGCCAGCTCGTCGACGATCTCCCGGGCCGGCGACTCCTCGATCTTCAGCGCCCCGGTCAGGCGGCCGATGAGCCAGTCGTGCTCGACGGTGCCGCCCTTGCCGACGACGGCATTGAGGGTCACCGACTGGTGGAACGTGGTTCCGGTGCGGGCCAGCACTGTCTCCAGTACGGCCCGGCTCGAGTAGTGGGCCAAGGCTATGACCTGGCCGTTGGCTGGGGGAGTGGCGGTGGTCATGACTGCTCCTTCTCGGAAAGTTCTTACTTGAGGTGGTCCTTCTGAGGCTGTTCCCGCTCGGAACGTGGATCGAGTGGTACGTCGAGAAGGGCCACCAGTTCGCGGCTGAACGCCTGTGTGTGCTCGCCGTGGAGCCCGCCGAGGGGTTCGAGGAGCTGGTCCAGGAGACCCTGGACCACCTTGATCGCGCGGCGCGTGACCTCGCGTCCCTCCTCCGTGAGTGAGAGCTGCACCGCCCGGGGGTCGGCCGGATCCCGTGTCCGGTCGACGATCCCGGCCGTCTCAAGGGCGCGGGCGAGCTTCGAGACGTAGAGCGGTTCGAGTCCGGTGTGGTCGGCGAGTGCGCGCTGGCTCGGCCGTCGGCCATCCCTGTGCATGCCATACAGCGACGCCACCAGCGAGTACTGCGCGTGGGTCAGGCCCAGCGGTGCGACCGCCCGGTCGACGGCCACCCGCCATTTCATCGACAGACGCCAGACGAGGAAGCCGGGCGTCGCGTTCTCAGGTGCCGAACTCTTCGAACCGGACGAGGTGATCGAACTCATGCGAGAAACGGTACATGGCTACTATATCCATGGCTACTATTTTGAGAGCGGTCCGACCAACGGTGTATGCGGACGGGTCCCAGGTCCTAGTGCTCCAGCCGTAGAGCGTTACTTTCCGGGACTGGATCCGGCCCCGGGACGGGGCCGATAGCCGGCGATGATGACTCCGGAGGACGTTGAAGTCGCGTCGGCGACATCGAACGTGGTCGGGTCGAAGGCGTCGGTGAACAGGCGGTGGCCGGTGCCCAGGACGAGTGGGTGGATGCAGAGCAGGTATCCGTCGATGAGGCCTGCCGGATCTGTGCAGTGTGCCCCTCAATGGGCGGGTCGATGGCCTGACGGCGGGTCCCCCGCGGGGCTAGGTTGTGGGCCATGAGCAATCTTGATCGCGAGGCAGTGCCCGCCCTGTGCGGTGGCCGCGGTTTTGTGGTGGCCGAACCGGTGCGCGAACTCCTCAGTCCCCGCCGGGTCAAGCTCGGCGAGTCCACCGAAGTCCGCCGCCTGCTGCCCAACCTGGGCCGCCGCATGGTAGGCGCGTGGTGCTTCGTCGATCACTACGGGCCCGACGAGATCGCCGAGGAGCCCGGCATGCAGGTCCCGCCGCACCCGCACATGGGCCTGCAGACCGTCAGCTGGCTGCACGAGGGCGAGGTGCTGCACCGCGACTCCACGGGCAGCCTGCAGACCATCCGCCCGCGTGAACTGGGCCTCATGACCTCCGGCCGGGCCATCAGCCACTCCGAGGAGAGCCCCAAGTCGCACGCCCGCTTCCTGCACGGCGCGCAGCTCTGGGTCGCCCTCCCGGACAGTCACCGTCATGCCGAACCGCGCTTCGAGCACCACGCCGAACTGCCCCTCGTCACGGCTCCCGGCCTCCGCGCCACGCTCATCCTGGGCACGGTCGACGGCACGGCCTCACCGGGCACGACGTACACCCCGATCGTCGGCGCCGACCTGGCCCTCGCGAGCGGCGCGGACGTCCGCCTGCCGCTGGAGCCCGACTTCGAGTACGCCGTGCTGGCCATGTCGGGCGAGGCCCATGTCGACGGCGTACCGGTACTCCCGGGCTCGATGCTCTACCTCGGGTGCGGCCGCACCGAACTCCCCCTGCGCGCCGAGTCCGACGCGGCCCTCATGCTCCTCGGCGGTGAACCGTTCGAGGAGGAGCTGATCATGTGGTGGAACTTCATCGGGCGGTCCAACGAGGACATCGCACAGGCCCGTTCGGACTGGATGGCGGGCTCGCGGTTCGGTGAGGTGGTGGGGTACGACGGTGCGCCACTGCCTGCTCCTGAACTTCCGCCGGTGCCGCTGAAGCCGCGGGGGAGGGTGCGCTGAGCTGGGGTTTCAGCTCTGGTGCGGGCTGATGCTCAGCTCAGGCGCGTTCGCAGGAGGCAGAACTCGTTGCCTTCGGGGTCGACCAGGCAGTGCCAGGTCTCCTCGCCGGTCTGGCCGATGTCGGCCGGGCGCGCCCCGAGCTTCAGGAGGCGTTCGAGTTCGGCGTCCTGGTCGCGGTCGGTGGCGTTGACGTCGATGTGCAGCCGCAGCTTGCCCGCCTTGGGCTCGGAAGTGGGGCTGAAGACGAGCGTCGGCTGCAATCCGCCGAACCCTTCCCGTGGTCCGATCTCCACCGCGCCGTCCTCGGTGTCGAGCACGATGAAGCCCAGCACCTCGCACCAGAACGCCGCCAGCCGTTGCGGATCCCGGCAATCAATTACCAGCTCGGAAATGCGACTCACCATATTCGGACCCTACAGCGCAGCAACCGCATGTAGCCGGACCTTGAACGGCCCAGGGGTGCGACGCGGTGGGCACCCGGGAGCGGCGGTCGGGCCCGGTCCGTTCCCGGCCCCGACCGCTGTGGCACACAGGGGTGAGCGGCTTCTTGTCAGCCGCACACCTTGAACTCGTATCAGCCGCACACCCTGAACTCGGATCAGCCGAAGACCTTGAACTCGTAGACGCGGGTGGCGGGGTCGGTCGTCTGGGTGGGAGTGGTGACGTTCAGTCGGACGTAGCGGGCGGAGGTGCCGGTGAGGGTGTGTGTGGTGACGCCGGCGGTGTTGGCGGTGGCCTGGGCGACGGTGGTCCAGGTGGTCGCGTTGGCGGAGACCTGCACGGTGTACGCCCGGGTGTTGTAGGTCGCGGCCTCGCCGCCCGCGCCGGCGTGGTCGATCTCCAGGCCGGTGAGGGTGCGGACGGAGCCGAGGTCGACGGTGAGCTGCGACGGGGAGGTGAGGGAGCAGAATTTGTCGGTGTTTCCGCCGCTCACCGTGCCGTTGACGGCTTTGGCGGGGGCCTCGTTGCTGTTGCAGGGCGTGCTGCCGGTGGCGCTCTTGCCGAGAGCGAGGTTGGTGGGGCCGGTGCCGCCTCCCATCGCGGCGTTCACCGAGGCGGCCCACTGCCAGGGCGCGCCGGTGCCGCCGGGCAGGGAGTTGAAGTACTCCCAGCCGGAGACGCCGCCGAAGGTGGGGTACCTGGCGGAGAGTGTGGCGAGGGTGCTGTTCAGAATGCTGGGATCGACGTAACCGCTGCCGCAGTTGGCCGGATTGGTGAGGGTGCCCGCGACGACCTTGTCCGCGGGGATCACACCGCGGTTGATGATCGCGTCGTAGCCGCTGGTGGAGCTGAGCGAGCCCCAGCCGCAGTAGAACTGGGCGTTGAACCAGGCGATGGAGCTTGCGCGGTCGCGATAGAGCTGGTCGTAGTTGAAACCGGAGAGGTTGCCGCCGCCGCTCAGCGCGGTGGCCACGGGCGCCAGCGTCACGATGAAACCGGCGCCGAAGTCGGTGTGGAGCTGGTCGATGAGCCGCTCCACGCCGCCCAGCGACATGTACTCCTCGACATCCAGGTCCAGGCCGTCGAGGTGGTACGTGGACACCACGTTCTTCAACAGCGGGTAATAGGTGGCGAAGTCGGTGTCCAGGCGCTGGAAGCTGCCCTGGGCGGCCCCGCCGACCATGCCGATCGCGTGCACGCCCTTCGCCTGCATCGCGGCGACGTCCGTCCACATCTGGTTGAACATCGCGTTGCTGGGCGGGTTGTCGTTCAGATGGACCGACAGGTCGCTGTTGAGATGGATGGCGCCGATCAGGAGGTCGGTGACCCCGGTGTTGTTGTTGGTCAGGCCCAACGGGGAGACGTAGGAGCCGTTGTAGTACTGCGTCTGGTAATAGACCACGACCCGCTTGCTGCTTGCCGCAGCCGCAGGTGTCCCGCTGGCGAACAGCACGGTCGCGGCCGCGACTAGTCCGGCCACCATCCGGACGAGTGTTCTCCTGACAGTCATGCCTTGGCCTCCTTGGCCCCTCGGGCGGGGGGCGGTCGCGGTGACGACCACAGCAGCCCCAGCCCCGATGACAATGTTGTCATGAACACTCCGACGTTGTGCGTTGAACCTGTGAAGCCGGTAGTCCGGCCCCGGCCCGCTGCGGCAGCCATCCCGGCAGCTCGCGCGTCACAGGAAATTGCTAGGTGGGGCAGCTGGGAAGTTGCTTGGTCCAGACCTATTGCGGAGTCATCGCTCCAGCAGTTCAATCCCCGCAGACCTCAAACCGCATGCAGTAGTGCTCAGCGTGGTGTGCGCCGGGACCGGCCCGCACCTTCCCCACCGCAGGCCTGCGCAACAGAGCGGAGAGTTTTGCACGAATCTCCGGGCCCTTGCGCCCGAGTGCGGGTCAGGGACGCTGAGTTCAGCTGTTGAACATCGGAGTCAACCATGGGTGTGTCACGTCGTACTTTCCTGACCACGGCAGTCGGCGGTTCGGCGGCCGCGGGGCTGTCCGTGCTCGGCCTGGCCTCGACCGCGTCGGCGGCGAGCCCGCCGGGAGATGTGGTCGGAAAGGTCACCGTCGGCTACCAGGGCTGGTTCGCTTGTATAGGAGACGGTGCGCCGATCAACGCCTGGTGGCACTGGGCGCCCAACTCCGGTCAGGCGCCGTCGCCTTCGAACAACGGCATCAAGTGCTGGCCCGACACACGCGAGTACACAAGGACGTACCAGACCGGTTTCGCCGCGCTGGGCAACGGCCAGCCGGCGACGCTGTTCTCGTCGTACGACCAGCAGACGGTGAACACGCACTTCCTTTGGATGCAGCAGAACAGCATCGACACCGCGGCCCTGCAGCGGTTCAACCCCAACGGAGCCGAGGGCCCGACCCGCGACGCGATGGCCGTCAAGGTGCGCAGCGCCGCGGAGGCGTACGGCCGGAAGTTCTACATCATGTACGACGTCACCGGCTGGACGAACATGCAGTCCGAGATCAAGACGGACTGGACCAACAAGATGAAGGCCCACACGGCGTCTTCGGCATACGCCGTCCAGAACGGCAAGCCGGTCGTCTGCATATGGGGCTTCGGCTTCAACGACAGCAATCACCCGGCCACCGCGGCCGCGGCCCTGGACGTGATCAACTGGTTCAAGGCCCAGGGGTGTTACGTGATCGGCGGCGTGCCGACCTGGTGGCGGACCGGCACCAGCGACTCCAGAGCCGGGTTCCTGGACACCTATCACGCCTTCAACATGATCTCCCCGTGGATGGTCGGCCGGATCGGCAATGTCGGCGACGCGGACAATTTCTACAACGTGGCGACCGTGCCCGACCTCGCCGACTGCGCCGCACGCGGCATCGACTACCAGCCGTGCGTCCTGCCCGGCGACGTCTCGGCACGGCAGCGGGCGCACGGCGACTTCATGTGGCGGCAGTTCTACAACATGGTGCGGGCCGGGGTGCAGGGCATCTACATCTCGATGTACGACGAGTACAACGAGGGCAACCAGATCGCCAAGACCGCCGAATCCCAGGCCTGGACCCCGAGCAACGGCGGCATGCTGGCCCTGGACGAGGACGGCACCGCCTGCTCCGCGGACTACTACCTGCGGCTCACCGGTGACGGCGGGAAAATGGTCAAGGGGCAGATCGCCCTCACCGCCACCCGTCCCACCCAGCCGGTGCTCTCCGGTACCCCACCGGGTGTCGGCTCAGTGATCTCTCTGAAGGCGTTGGCCAACAACCTCTACGTCTGTGCGGACAACACCGGGACGTCCCCGCTGGTCGCCAATCGTACGAGCGTCAGCACCTGGGAGCAGTTCACCCTCGTCGACGCGGGCAGCGGCAACGTCGCCCTGCTCGCCCATGCCAACAACCTCTACGTCTGTGCGGACAACACCGGGACCTCCCCGCTGATCGCCAACCGTACGAGCGTCAGCGCCTGGGAAACCTTCCAGCTGGTCAGGAACGCCAACGGCACGGTCAGCTTCAGGGCGTTGGCCAACAACCTGTACGTCTCCGCGGACAGCACCGGGGCGCTACCGCTGATCGCCAACCGTGCGACCATCGGCACCTGGGAGCAGTTCACGATGGCCAACGCGTAGTCCTCCAACGGGCAGGGGCACTCCGGAACCGGTGACGCCGCCCGGTGGGACCGCGAGTACGAGAACGGCGACACCGGTTCCGGAGGTCGGGTGGCCCATCGCTGGGCCATGGACGGGCAGTTGGGGTCAGTGGACGCCGAGGCGCGCCACCAGGGAGTCGTGGATCTCGCCGGCTCGGATGGCCGTGGTGGACAGCAGGGTCGAGGTCAGTCCGTGGGTGTGTTCGGTGCCGCCTTGGAGATAGATGCCGGCGGTGACCTCCGGCGCGACTTCGACGCGGTGGTCGCGGCCGACCCGGACGGCATCGCCGTCGTCGCGCAGGCAGTACTTGGCGGATTCACCCAGCAGGGTGCCGATGTCCTGGGAGCGGTACCCGGTGGCGTGGACCAGGAGGTCCGCCCCCAGGGTCTGCCGCTCGCCGGTCGGCAGAAACTCCACCGTGACGTCCAGCCCGTCATCCAGGACGTTCACGTCCCGGATGCGGGAGACGTTGAGGAAGCGCAGCCGCTCGTGGCCCTGTACCTTCTCGCGGTACGCGGTCGCGTACAGGGCTTCGATGAGATCCATGTCTACGACCGAGTAGTTGGTGGAGCGGTGGTAGTCGACGAGTGACTGCTTCACCTCGGACGGAGCCCGGAAGTAGACGTCGACGGCCTCGGGGTCGAAGATCCGGTTGGCGAAGGGGCTGTCGTCGGCCGGTGTGTAGCCGTACTTGGCGAACACCGCGCAGATCTCGGCCTCGGGGAAGGCGCGGTGAAGGTAGTCGACCGCCTCGGCGGCGCTCTGGCCCGCGCCGAGGACCACGGCCCTGCGCAAGGGGGTGCCCGAGGCCTGGAGTTCGGCGACTCGTGGCATCAACTGGCTGTTGTGCCAGACGCGTTCGGACAGTTCCGTGCCCGGTGGCAGATGGGGTTCCAGGCCGACGGCCATGCTGATGTTGCGCGCCCGGTGGACCACCGTACGGGTCGGGTCGGCCTCGTCCCGGCAGGTGACGTCGAGGTGCGAGATGTCACCGTCCTCGTCCCGCACCGTTTCGACGGACAGCACCTCGGAGGAGTAGTCGACCAGGTGTCCGACCCGGGCGGCGGCCCACTCGAAGTAGTCGTGGAACTCGACACGGAGTGGGAAGAGCGTCTTCTGATTGAGGAAGTCCACCAGTCTGCCCCGCTCCCGTAGGTAGCAGAGGAAGCTGAAGTCGCTCGTCGGATTCCGCATGGTGACGAGGTCTTTGAGGAAGGACACCTGCATCGTCGCGTCGTCGATGAGCATGCCACGATGCCATCCGAAGCGTGGTTGCCGTTCGAGGAACCGAGCGTTGAGCCGCTGGTCCTCCGGGAGTTGTGCGTTGTGCTCCTCAACGGCTATCGCCAGTGCCAGATTTGACGGTCCAAAACCAATTCCGAGGACATCGTGAATGACGTGCGGCCCACCGCGCGGTGATTTCACCGTTCCATCGCCTCCCTCAGCGCGGCTCATAGTAGATAAGGTTAGGCTTACCTTGCAATAACGTCGAAGGGGAGAACCGCATGCGGGTCGTCATGTTCGGCTATCAGACCTGGGGTCACCGCACGCTGCAGGCGCTTCTGGGCTCCGACCACGAGGTCGTCCTCGTCGTCACCCACCCGAAGAGCGAGCACGCGTACGAGAAGATCTGGGACGACTCGGTCGCCGAACTGGCTGCCAAGCACGGCGTCCCGGTGCTGTTGCGCAACCGTCCCGACGACGCCGAACTCCTCGACACCCTGCGAGAAGTGGCCCCGGACATCATCGTGGCCAACAACTGGCGCACCTGGCTGCCCCCGGAGATCTTCGACCTGCCGCCGCACGGCACGCTCAACATCCACGACTCGCTGCTGCCCGCCTACGCGGGCTTCTCGCCGATCATCTGGGCCCTCATCAACGGTGAGGAGCGGGTCGGTGTCACCGCGCACCGGATGAACGGCGAACTCGACGCCGGAGACGTGCTGATACAGCGCTCGGTGCCGGTGGGCGCTGCCGACACCGCGACCGACCTGTTCCACCGGACGGTGGACCTGATCACCCCCATCGTGCGTGAGTCGCTGGACCTGATCGCCGCGGGCGAGGACCGCTGGCAGCCGCAGGACCGCACGCGCGCGAGCTTCTTCCACAAGCGGTCCATCGAGGACAGCCGTATCGACTGGTCCTGGCCCGCCGAGGACCTGGAACGGCTGGTGCGCGCCCAGTCCGACCCCTACCCCAGCGCCTTCACGCACCATCGTGGCGAGCGGATCCGCGTCGTGTCCGCGGCCGTGTCGGAGGCGCGGTACGGCGGAACACCCGGCCGCATCTTCATCCGCGAGGGCGACGGCGTGGTCATCGTGGCCGGTGCGGACGCCCGTGGCGGAAAGAGCCGTGGCCTGGTCATCCGCCGGTTGCGCACCGAGGACGGCACCGAGCACGCGGCGAACGACTACTTCCGCACCATGGGCGGCTACCTCACGGCCCGCCCCTGAACCCACCGCCGGACCGGCCCGGGCGCGTGCCCGGGTCAGTCCGTGCCGACCGGAACCGCCTCGTGATGGCGGCCCATCGGAATCACCAGCGGGGTACCGCTGACCGGGTCGGTGGTGACCTGGCAGCGCAAAGCGAAGACGTCCTCGACCGTGGCGGCGGTGATCACCTCGGCCGGCGGTCCCTCGGCGACGATGCGGCCGGACTTCATGGCGATGACGTGATCGGCGTACCGGCAGGCCTGGTTGAGGTCGTGCAGCACCATCACCACCGTGCGGTTCTCACGGCGGTTGAGGTCCGTGATCAGATCCAGGACGTCGATCTGGTGGGCCAGGTCCAGATACGTCGTGGGCTCGTCAAGGAGCAGTACGGGCGTGCCCTGGGCGACCGCCATGGCGATCCAGGCGCGCTGCCGCTGGCCGCCGGACAACTCGTCCACGGTGCGGTCGGCGAGGTCGGTCAGACCGGTCGCCTCCAATGCCTCGTGCACGGCGAGCTCGTCGGCCTTGGACCACTGCCGCCACCAGGTCTGATGCGGTGAACGGCCCCTGCTCACCAGGTCGATGACGGTCAGCCCCTCCGGGGCCACCGGGGCCTGCGGCAGGATTCCGAGCTGCTGCGCCAGTTCCCGGCTGGGTATGGAGCGAAGAGCCCGGCCGTCCAACTGCACGGAGCCGGCGCGAGGTGTCAGCAGCCGGGCCAGAGCACGCAACAGGGTGGACTTGCCGCAGGCGTTGGCGCCCACGATGGCGGTGATCCGGCCGGGCTGGAGCGCCAGGTCGAGGTCCTCGACGACCAGCCGGCTGTCGTACGCCAGATGCAGACCGCTCGCCCGCAGGTCGGGGCCGGGGGAGGGGGCCACGGTGGGGTCTGCTGCCGGGCCGGTGTCGGGGCGGGGAGCCTGGCCAGGTGTGGTGGTCGTCATGCGTCAGCCTCCTGTGCCCGCGCGGTTGGCGCGGATGAGCAGCCAGAGCAGCACCGGCGCGCCTAGGACGCCGGTGACGATCCCGACCGGCAACTCGATGCCGGAGATCGCTTCACGTGCGATGAGATCGGAGCCGAGGACGACCAGCGCGCCGGTCAGTCCCGAGGCGACGAGCGGCGGCCATGCCGTACCGACCAGCCGCTGGGCGATCTGCGGGGCGGCCAGCGCCACGAAGGCGACGGGTCCCGCCGCCGCCGTACCGAAGGCGACCAGGCCCACGCCGGTCAGCATCAGGGCGAGCCGGACCAGCTGTACGGGGGTGCCGAGTCCGGTGGCCACGTCGTCGCCGAGGTGCAGGGTGCGCATCCAGCGGCCGCATCCCAGCGCCACGGGTACCAGGACCACCAGGGCGACGGCGAGAGTCGAAACCTCGTCCCACGTACGGCCGTTGAGGTTGCCGACCAGCCAGCCGACGGCGGCCTGCGCCTCGAACTGCCGGCCCCGGGCGAGCAGGAAGTCGGTGGCGCTGCTGCAGATCCAGGACACGCCGATACCGACCAGGATGATGCGGTAGCCGGTCGCGCCCTGCTTCCAGGCCAGGGCGTACACGACCAGGGCCGTGGCCAGGGCGCCGAGCAGTCCGAGGCCCTGGCTGCCCAGGCCGCCGTCCCAGCCGAGCACGATGCCCGCCACGACGGCGGTACCGGCGCCCTCGGTCAGACCGATCATGTCCGGACTGGCCAGCGGGTTGCGGGTGATGGTCTGGAACAGCGCCCCCGAGATCCCGAAGGCGATGCCGACCAGCAGGCCGGTCAGGGCGCGTGGCAGCCGCAGGTCCTGTACGACGATCACCGTCCCCGGATCGCCCGAGCCGGCCAGTGCCTTGACCACGTCGGGCAGGGTGATCGGATAGTCGCCGATCGACACACCCCAGCAGAACAGCAGGAACACCGCGACGGTCAGGGCCAGGCAGACCATGACCAGCCGCGGCCGCAGCACCCCGGAGACGGGCGGTGCGGTGAGCCGGAAGGGTCTGCGATCCCAGGGCGTCCTGGGGCGTCGCACGCCGGAGGCGGTGGTGGCGGGTGCGGACACGCTCATACCTCCGCGAGCTTGCGTCGGCGGACCAGGGCGATGAAGAACGGGCCGCCGACGAACGCGACGAGTACTCCGGCCTGGATCTCGACGGGCCGGTCCACGACCCGTCCGAGGATGTCGGCGGTGAGCAGCAGACAGGGTGCCAGGGCGGCCGAGAGGGGCAGCAGCCACCGGTGGTCGGGGCCGAGCCCGGCCCGCTGCGCGAGGACCCGCGCGAGGTGCGGGACGACAAGGCCGAGGAAGACGACCGGGCCGATGGCCGCGACCGACGCACCGGTCAGCAGCATGACGGCGGTGACTCCCTGGAGCCGTACGAGACCCACCCGGCGTCCCAGCGAGGCAGCCACGTCGTCGCCCAGGGCCAGGCTGTTGAGCGCCGGCGCGGAGGCGACGGCGAGCACCGCGCCCACGGCGAGGAAGGGCAGGATGCGCTCGACCACACCGCTGTCCTGGGTGGCGAGCGAGCCGGCCGACCAGAAGCGGAAGCGGTTCAGGGCGTCGGGGTCGGTGAGGACGACGGCGCTGGTGAGTGACGAGAGCAGCGAGGTCACCGCGACCCCGGCGAGCGCGAGTTTGACGGGGGTGGCGCCGGAACGCCCCATCCTGCCCAGCATGAAGACCACCACGCTGGCGACGAGCGCACCCGCGAAGGCGAACCACACATACCCGTACAGCGATCCGACGCCGAACACCGCGACGGCGATCACGATGGCGAAGGAGGCACCCGCGCTGACACCCAGGATCCCGGGGTCGGCGAGCGGGTTGCGGGTCAGGGCCATCATCAGGGCGCCCGACAGGCCGAGCGCGGCGCCGGTGGCCAGGCCGAGTGCGGTGCGCGGGACGCGGACCGACCAGACCACGTCCTGGACCGTCTGGCTCGGTGGATGACCGAAAACCGCCTGGACGACCTGCACCGGCGGAATGTTCAGGGCACCGAGGCCGATCGAGAGCAGGCACAACAGGGCGAGGACGGCGATGACCGAGCCCACGAGCAGGGTGGGCCGCAGTCTTTCCGCCCGGGTCACCGGCCTGGCTCCACGTCAACGTCCTTAGGTTAGGCAGGCCTTAACTCTAACGCTCTGAGCTGTCCGGTTCCCCGGGCGGGGAGAGGGGAAGGGTAGGCCGAGGGGTACCTAGTTAGGTAATGCTTACCTTAATATGGCGACCGGTTGCGGCTCGGCCGAGTCGGTTCTGCAAGGTTTTCGCATGTTTTCGACATGCTTGAGGAGGCGCGGGCGGCTGTGTCTGGTAACTCGGGTTACGAAGAACTGACGGCCACGGCAGCGGAATACTGGCGCGAGCAGTTGGTTCCGCTCCCGCAGGAAACGGCTCTGCCCGTCGACTTCGCCTACCCACAGCGCCCGGTCGGGCAGACCCTGACCCGCGCTCGTGCGCTCACGGCCCCGGCACCCGAATCCACGCTGCTCGCCGCGTACGCCGCCCTGTTGCACCGCTACGGCGGCCGCGAGGGCGACCTCGCACTGGCGTATCGAGGACTGCCCGTACGGATCGCGCTCGAAACCGAAACCTCGTTCGCGGAACTCGCCGCGGGGACCACCGCCGCGTATGAGAAGGCCGCCACCCACCGGGTCCCGGTGGGCGCGCTGGTGGCGACGCTTGGCCCCGAACCCACGCGCGCAGGGGGTTGGTTCTGCAACACCGGGTTCGGTGGTGGCACGCGTCCCTGGGACGGCGGTCCCCTCGATCTCGAACTGCAGGTCGGTGCGGGTGAGGTCCGCGCGATCTACCGGACCGATCTCTTCGAGGCGTCGACCGTCGACCGGCTGCTCGGTCATTACGAGAACCTGCTCACGGACGCCCTGGCCCGCCCCGACGCGCCGATCGGCGAACTGGCGTTGCTCGGCGACGAGGAGCGGCACCGCGTCCTCGTCGAGTGGAACGACACCGATCACGACGTGCCCGCCGCGACTTGGCCGGAAATGTTCGCCGCGCAGGTGCGGGCCCGCCCGGACGCGGTGGCTCTGGTCTTCGAGGACACCCGGCTCACCTACGGCGAACTCGACGCGCGTGCAAACCGTCTCGCCCACGCCCTCGTGGCGCGTGGCGCGGGCCCGGAGCGGGTGGTCGCCCTCGCCGTGCCGCGCTCGGCCGAACTGATCGTCGCCGAGGTCGCCGTGCTCAAGTCCGGAGCCGCCTATCTGCCCGTCGACACCGACTACCCGACCGACCGCATCGCGTACATGCTCGCCGACGCCACCCCGGTCTGCCTGGTCACCACCTCGGACGTGGCCGCCGACCTGCCCCTGGACACCGGGACGGGCCGACTGGTCCTCGACGACCCCGCCACCGTGGCCGAGTTGGCCGCCCGGCCGGCCGACGAACCTGAGCTGCGGGGGCTGTTGTCCGTCGCGAACGCGGCGTACGTGATCTACACATCCGGCTCGACCGGCCGCCCCAAGGGCGTCGTACTCTCCCATGCGGGGGTGGCCAAGCTCGTCGCCACACAGAGCGAGCGTTTCGGGATCGGCCCGCACAGCCGGGTCCTGCAGTTCTCCTCACCCAGCTTCGACGTGGCCTTCTGGGATCTGTGCCTCGGCCTGCTCTCCGGGGGCAGGCTCGTCGTCGTCCCGGCCGAGCGCCGGGTGCCCGGCGCGCCGCTCGCCGACTACGCGAACGCCAACGGCATCACGTTCATGATCCTGCCGCCCGCCCTGCTCGCGGCCATGCCCGACGACGTACAACTGCCCGCGGAAGCAACCCTGTTGGCGGGCACCGAACGCGTCTCGCCGGAACTGGTCGGACGGTATGCGCGCGGACGCATGATGTTCAACGCGTACGGGCCCACCGAGGCGACCACCAACTCCACCCTCGGCCTGTGCGACCCCGACACCCCGTCCGGCACCATCGTGCCCATCGGCGTCCCCGACCCCGGTACCCGGGCGTACGTCCTGGACAGCCGCCTGCGGCCGGTCCCCGCCGGGGTCCCCGGCGAGCTGTATCTGGGCGGCGCCGGACTCGCCCGCGGCTACCTCGGGCGGCCCGGCCTGACCGCCGAGCGCTTCGTGGCCGACCCCTTCGGAGGGCCCGGAGAGCGGCTGTACCGAACCGGCGACCTGGTGCGCTGGAAGGCCGACGGGCGGCTGGAGTTCCTGGGGCGGGCCGACAGTCAGGTCAAGATCCGCGGCTTCCGTATCGAGCCGGGCGAGATCGAGTCGGTCCTGCGCTCCCACCCCGCCGTGGACCAGGCCGCCGTCGTCGTCCGCGAGGACAGGCCGGGCGACCGGCGGCTCGCCGCGTACATCGTGCCCTCCCTGGAGGGCGCGCCCGAGGTCGCCGAATGGAAGGACCTGCACGAACTCCTATACGCGGCCGCCGGATCCGAGGGCTTCCAGGAGAACTTCGCGGGCTGGAACAGCATGTACGACGGGCTGCCCATCCCGCTCGCCGAGATGCGGGAGTGGCGCGAGGCGACCGTCGCGCGGATCCGTGAACTCCGGCCGCGCCGCGTCCTGGAGATCGGCGTCGGCAGCGGCCTCCTGCTGTCCCGCCTCGCACCCGACTGCGAGACCTACTGGGGCACCGACGTCTCCGAAGAGGCGATCCGAGCCCTCGACACCCAGGTCCGGACCGTCCCCGGCCTCGCCGACCGCGTCGAACTGCTGGCACGCCCCGCCCATGACACGGCCGGGCTGCCCACGGGCTTCTTCGACACCGTCGTCATCAACTCCGTGGCCCAGTACTTCCCGAGCGCCGACCATCTGACCGATGTGCTGCACCGGGCCGAGGAACTACTCGCCCCCGGCGGTTCGGTGTTCCTCGGCGACGTACGCAACCTCAGACTGCTGCGCACCCTGCGGGCCGCGGTGGAGAGCGGCCGCACGGACACGGACGACAAGGACGCCCTGCGCGCCGCCGTGGACCGGTCGGTGTCCTGGGAGGGCGAACTCCTCCTGGATCCGGACTACTTCGCCTCCCTGGACGGCTTCACCACCGACGTACGGGTCAAGCGCGGCGCGCACCACAACGAGCTGACGCGGTACCGGTACGACGTCGTTCTGCGACCGACTGGTGACGGCAGCCGGGATGGCTCGGCCCCCGGCGGTTCCGTTGCGGCCACCCGGGATGGTTTGGCTCCTCGCGACTCCGTTCGTGGCATGCGGGACGGCTTGGCCACGCCCGACTCCGTTGCGGGCAGCCGAAACGGTTCGGCTCGCCGCGACTCCCTTACGGGCACCCGAAGCGGCTCGGCCTCCCTCGACTCCCTTGCGGGCGCTGGGGCGTCGGTTGATGCGGAAGGCCTGGTGCCGGGCGGCGGACCGGTTCTCCCGGGCACGGGCGCGGGGGAGAACCCGGCCGGTTCGGACGCGGCGGTTGTGCCCGACCTGCCTGAGCCGGAGGGGCAGTTCGGTCCGGACGCGGGTATGTCGGCTGTCACTGACTCCGCGCTTGTACGGTCGGCTGTCACTGACCCTGCCCCCGTGCGGTCGGCTGTCACTGACCCTGCCCCCGTGCGGTCGGCTGTCACTGACCCTGCCCCCGTGCGGTCGGCTGTCACTGACCCTGCCCCCGTGCGGTCGGCTGTCACTGACCCTGCCCCCGTACGGCCGGCCGCCGAGGAACTGGCCTGGTCCGGCCCCGCCACCCTCGCCGCACTCGACGCTCGCCTCGCCGCCGAAGGCCGGCGGCCCGCCCTGCTCCGCGTCACCGGTCTCCCCAACGCCCGGCTCGCGGAGGACCTCGCCGCGCTCGGTGCGCTGGACGGCAGCAGCCGGCCCCCTGCCGAGGCGACGGACCCCGAGACGTTGCACGAACTGGCCGCACGACACGGCTACCGGGCCGCCGTGACCTGGAACGGCTCGGCGGTGGACGGCAGCCTGGACGCGGTGTTCGCACTCGGCGACACCCCCTTCGGCGCGCTCTACCGCCCCGGACACGACGGCGCACACCCGTCGGCCAACCGTCCGGCGCCCTTCCGTGACGCGACAGCTCTGATGCGTACGCTGCGTGCCCACGCCGCCGAGTGGCTGCCCGAGTACATGGTCCCGAGCGCCCTCGTCCCCCTCGACCGGCTGCCCGTCACCCCCAGCGGCAAGCTGGACGGCGCCGCGTTGCCCGTACCCGACTACGCCGCCCTCAGCTCGGGCCGCGCCCCGCGCGACGCCCGTGAGGAACTCCTCTGCGGGCTGTACGCACAGGCGCTCGGCCTGCGGTCGGTCACCGTCGACGACGACTTCTTCACCCTGGGCGGCGACAGCATCATCGCCATCCAGCTACTCGTCCTGGCCCGCCGCGCGGGCCTGCGCCTCACCCCCCGCGATGTCTTCAGCCACCGTACGGTCGCGCAGCTGGCGCGGGTCGTGACGGTGGACGTGGGACGGGCCGAGGAGGCCGACGAAGCCCCGTTCGTGCGGCCCACCGACGCCGAACTCGCCGCACTCCAGGGCGAGTACCCGGTCACCGTCGAGGACGTACTGCCCCTCAGCCCGCTCCAGGAGGGCTTCTTCTTCCACGCGCTGGTGGACGGCTCCGACCACGACGCCTATGTCGTCCAGCAGGTCATCGAACTGACCGGACCTGTCGACGCCGATGCCCTGCGCCGCGCCGCCCAGGGGCTGTTGGACAGGCATGCCCCTCTGCGCGCCTGCTTCCGGCAACTCGCCGACGGCCGGCCGGCGCAGCTCGTCACCGGGCGGCTGGACCTGCCCTGGCGCGAGGTGGACCTCTCCGGACAGGACACCGACGTCCAGCACGCGCTCGCCGATGCCGTCGCCGCCGGCGAGCGCGCCCGCCGTTTCGACCTGGCTCGACCGCCGCTGCTGCGCTGCGCGCTGGTGCGGCTCGGCGAGGACCGCAGCCGACTGCTGCTGACGTTCCATCACATCGTGGCCGACGGCTGGTCATTGCCCGTTCTGCACCGCGAACTGATGGGCCTGTACGGAGACGGCGCCACCGCCCTGCCCCCGGTGGCCCCCTACCGCGCCTATCTGCGCCGGCTCGCCTCGGCCGACCGCGACGCCGCCCGTGCGGCCTGGCGAACGGCGCTCGCAGGACTCGACGAGCCCACCCGCTTCGTCGAGGCGCCCGCTGACGGATCGCCGATCGAGCCCGCGCAGATCCGGGTCGAACTGTCCGAGCGGGTCACCGCCCGGCTGGCGGCCCGTGCGCGGGAACACGGAGTGACCCTCGGCACTGTCGTGCAGGGTGCCTGGGGCCTGCTGCTCGGCCGGTTGACGGACCGTCAGGACCTGGTGTTCGGCACCACGGTCTCCGGGCGTGACGCCGCCGTGGACGGCATCGAGTCGATGGTCGGCCTCTTCATCAACACCCTTCCGACGCGCCTGCGCTGGCAACCCACCGACACCCTGGCCCAGTTGCTGAGCCGCCTCCAGGACGAGCAGAGCGCCCTGCTCGACCACCAGCACCTCGGCCTCGCCGAACTCCAGCGGCTCGCGGGACTCGCGGGCAGCGGTGAACTGTTCGACACCCTCGTCGTCTTCGAGAACTACCCGGCCGAGCCGGGACTCACCGATCCCACGGGCACGATCCGGATCGCCGGACATACCTTCCACGACGCCGTCCACTACCCGCTCGCCCTCATCGTCAAGCCCGGCCGCCGCTTGGACCTGCGGCTCAAGCACCACGCCCAGCGCCTCGGGGCCGACGCCGTGCGGGTTCTCGCCGACCGGCTGACCCTCGTCCTGCACGCCCTCGCCGACGACCCCGGCCGCACCGTGGCCTCCCTCGACCTTCTCTCCCCCCGGGAGCGGGCTTCCGCCCACCTCACCGGAGAGGTCCACGACGTCCCGGCGACCACCCTGGCCGCCGCCTTCGAGGCGCAGGCCGCCCGCACCCCGGAAGCCACCGCCGTCGTCTTCCGGGATGAGGCCCTGACCTACGCCGAGTTGGACGCCCGCGCCGAAGCCCTGGCCCGCCGTCTGCGCGCCGGGGGAGCCGGTCCTGAGAGCTTCGTCGCTGTCGCCGTGCCCCGCTCGGCGGAGCTGATGGTCACTCTTCTTGGCGTGCTCAAGTCCGGTGCCGCGTACCTCCCGCTCGACCTCGACTACCCGGCCGAGCGCGTGGCCTACATGTTGGCCGACTCGGGTGCGGACACGGTGGTGACGACGGCCGCGGCTGCCGCCCGCATTCCCCGGTTCGACGGGCTCAAGGTGCTCGCCCTGGACGAGCAGGCCGCCTCCGAGACGGGTGGGCGAGACGCCGCGCCGACCGCCGGCCCGGGCGATCCCGCCTACCTGATCTACACCTCCGGTTCCACCGGCCGCCCCAAGGGCGTGGTCGTCACCCACCGGGCCATCGTCAACCGCCTCGCGTGGATGCAGGGTGCCTACGGGCTCACGCCCGACGACCGGGTGCTCCAGAAGACACCGTCCAGCTTCGATGTGAGCGTCTGGGAGTTCTTCTGGGCCCTGTGCGAGGGCGCCGCCGTGGTCCTCGCCGAGCCGGACGGTCACCGCGACCCGGCTTGTCTCGCGGGGCTCGTCCGCGAACAGAGCGTCACCACGATGCACTTCGTGCCGTCGATGCTGGAAGCGTTCCTGGCCGCGGACGAGGTGACCGGCGACCCCGCGTGGGCGGACAGTCTGTGCCGCGTGTTCAGCAGTGGTGAGGCCCTGTCGGGGGAAGCGGCCGGACGCTGGCGGGAGTTGACCGGCGTACCGCTGCACAACCTGTACGGCCCGACCGAGGCCGCGGTGGACGTCACCCACCACCTCTACGACGGCGCGCCCGGCACGAGCGTGCCCATCGGAGCGCCGGTCTGGAACACCGGGCTGCGGATCCTCGATGTGTGCCTGCGGCCGGTACCGGCCGGAGTGCCGGGCGAGCTGTACCTGACCGGGGTCCAGCTGGCCCGCGGCTATCACGGCAGGCCGGGCCCGACCGCCGAACGGTTCGTCGCCGACCCCTTCGGTGAGCACGGCGAGCGCATGTACCGCACCGGCGACCTGGTACTGCGGCGCGAGGACGGCACCGTCGAGTACCTCGGTCGCACCGACCGCCAGGTCAAACTGCGCGGCAACCGCATCGAGCCGGGCGAGATCGAGGCGGCGCTGGTCCGCCAACCCGCCCTCACCCAGGCCGCGGTGACCGTACGGGAGCAGCGACTCGTCGCGTATGTAGTCCTCGCGGGACCGGTGGGCCCGCACACCGCCGCCGGCCTCGACACGGCAGCCCTCCGCGCCACGATGGCCGACACGCTCCCCGCCTCCCTGCTCCCGGACGCGTACGTCGTCCTCGACGCACTGCCGCTCACGCCCAGCGGCAAGCTGGACCGCGCGGCGCTGCCCGCTCCCGAGGCGGAGCGGGCGGCAACCCGGCGAGCCCCCAGCGGAGAGCGGGAATGCCTGCTGACGGAGATCTTCGCGGCCGTGCTTGAGCTTGCGGAGGCAGGACCGGACGACGACTTCTTCCTGCTCGGCGGCGACAGCATCCGCTCGATCAGCGTCGCGGGCCGGGCCCGCGCGGCCGGCCTGGCCCTGAGCCCGCGCGATGTGTTCGAGCACCGGACGCCCGCCGCGCTCGCCATCGCGGCCTCGGCCGCCACCGTCCCGGCGACGCCTGCCGCCGACCGGTCCGCGCCGGCCCTCACCGACGAGGAGACCACGCACGTCCACCGGCTCGCCCCGGGCAAGGTCGCGGAGATCTGGCCGCTGGCCCCGCTCCAGGAAGGCCTGTTCTTCCACTCCACGTACGACGACGGTGCCCTTGACGTCTACACCGTCCACGAGACCTTCGACTTCGCCGAGCGGATGGACGCCGACCGGCTGCGCGCCGCCGCCCGCGCGCTGCTGGTCCGCAACCCGAGCCTGCGTGCCGGGTTCACCAGCGACGGGCTGCGCCAGCCGGTGCAGTTCATCGTCGACGATCCGGAGATCCCCCTTGAAGTGGCGGACCTGTCCGCCCTCCCGGAGGCCGAACAGGACGTACGTCTGCGGGAGTTGACGGACGCCGAGCGATCTCGCCGGTTCGACCTGGCGGCACCCCCGCTGTTCCGGCTGCTGCTCGTCCGCCTCGGCGCCGAGCGCGGCGACCGGCTGGTGATCGGGCGCCATCTGATCCTCTGGGACGGCTGGTCCGCGTGGCTCTTCCTCGACCAGCTCTTCGCGCTGTACGAGTCCGGCGGCGACGCCACCGCGCTGGCCCGCGCCGGCTCCTACCGTGACTATCTGACCTGGCTGGCCGCCCAGGACGACAGCACCGCCACCGCTGCCTGGCGGGCGGCTCTCGGCGGCCTCGACGAGCCCACGCTGCTCGCCCCGGCGGCCGCCGACCGAGGCCTGGAACCGGTCATCCCCGAGCAGTTGGACGTGCTGCTGCCGGCCGCGCTCGGCGACCGGCTGGTCGAGAGCGGCCGAACCCACGGCCTGACCCTCAACACCCAGCTCAACGCCGCCTGGGGCCTGACCCTGGCATCCGCGACCGGCCGCGACGACATCGTGTTCGGCACCACCGTGGCCGGGCGGCCCAGTGAGGTGCCGGACGTCGGACACGTCATCGGCATGTTCCTCAACACCGTGCCCGCCCGGATCACGTACGACCCGGCCGAATCAGTCCTTGACCTGCTGCGTCGCATCCAGACCGAGCGTCTGGACCTGATGCCGTACGAGTATCTGGGCCTCGGCGTACTCCAGGCCGAGACCGGGCACCGGCGGCTGTTCGACACTCTGTTCGTGCTGCGCGACAACGACACCGGCAGGCGCCTGGAGCGGCTGCGAGAGCGGCACGGCGCCACCGCCGTCGACAACGTCGACGCCACCCACTACCCCGTCAACCTCGTAGTGACCCCTGGGCCGCGGATCCGGGTCACCCTCTCCCACCGCCCCGACCTCGTCGGCCCCGAGCGCGCCCGCGCCCTGCTCGACCGCTTCACGCTGCTCCTTGAGCGGCTGGCCCACGACCTGAACGCCCAGGTCGGCCGGCTCGACCCGCTGCTTCCCGACGAGCGCGCCGCGCTCGAACGCGAGTGGGCCGACAGCCGCGTGCCCGACCCCGAGGAGACCGTCGCCGACCTGCTCGCCGCCCAGGTCGTCCGCACCCCGGACGCCGTCGCCCTGGTCTTCGGCGACCGCACCCTCACGTACGCCGAACTCGACGCCGACGTCAACCGGATGGCCCGGCTACTGCTCGCCAGGGGCGCGGGCCCGGAGCGGGTCGTCGCCCTCGGGCTGCCCCGCTCCATCGACATGGTCGTCGCCCTCTTCGCGGTGCTGCGTACCGGCGCCGCCTATCTGCCGCTGGAACTGGACCACCCCACCGACCGGCTCTCGCTCATGCTGGCCGACGCCCGCCCGCTGCTCCTGCTGACCAACCGGGCCGTCTCCGCCACCCTGGACGGCGACGACCTGACCCGCGTCCTGCTGGACGACCCGGCCGTGGCAGGGGAGTTGGCCGCGCATCCGGCGGATCCGGTCGCCGCGCGCTTCAGCCTGGAGCACCCCGCGTACGTCATCTACACCTCGGGCTCCACCGGCCGCCCCAAGGGTGTCGTCACCCCTTACCGGGGTCTGACGAACATGCAGCTCAACCACCAGAAGGAGATCTTTGAACCGGCCATCGCCGCGGCCGGCGGGCGCCGCCTGCGGATCGCGCACACCGTCTCCTTCGCCTTCGACATGTCCTGGGAGGAACTGCTCTGGCTGGTCGAGGGCCACGAAGTGCACGTGTGCGACGAGGAGTTGCGGCGTGACGCCCAGGCGCTGGTGGAGTACTGCGAACGGCACCGCATCGACGTCGTCAACGTCACCCCGACCTACGCCCGTCTCCTGATAGAGGAGGGGCTGCTGGAAGGACACGTGCCGCCGCTGGTGCTGCTCGGCGGCGAAGCCGTCTCGGAGACGGTGTGGGCCGGGCTGCGCGACACCGAGGGCACCTACGGCTACAACCTGTACGGCCCGACCGAGTACACCATCAACACCCTCGGCGGCGGCACCCACGACAGTGCCACCCCGACCGTCGGGCGCCCGATCCGGGGCACCCGCGCCCACATCCTCGACGCCTGGCTGCGCCCCGTCCCGCAGGGTGTGCCCGGCGAGCTGTACATCGCCGGTATCGGACTCGCCCGCGGCTACCTCGACCGGCCCTCGCTGACCGCGGAACGGTTCGTCGCCGACCCGTTCGGTGAGCCCGGCGAGCGCATGTACCGCACCGGAGACCTGGTGCGCCGCCGTGCGGACGGCAACCTGGACTTCCTCGGACGCACCGACGACCAGGTGAAGATCCGTGGCTACCGGGTCGAGCTCGGTGAGATCGAGACCGCGCTCAGCCGCCTCCCGGAGGTCTCCCAGGCCGCCGTGGTCGTCCGCGACGAGCGGCTGGTCGGCTACGTCGTACCGGCCCGCCTCACCGACGAGCAGCGGGAGTCGGCGGAGCGCGCCCAGGTCGGCGAATGGCAGGAGATCTACTCCGACGAGTACGAGGAGATCAGCACAGCCGTCTTCACCGAGGAGTACGCGGGCTGGGACAGCTCGTACGACGGACTGCCCATCCCCTTCGACCACATGCACGAGTGGCGCGAGGCCACCGTCGCGCGGATCCGTGAACTCAGGCCGCGCCGCGTCCTGGAGATCGGCGTCGGCTCCGGGCTGCTGCTCTCCCGTCTTGCCCCCGAGGCGGAGGCCTACTGGGCGACCGACTTCGCGGCCCCCGTCATCCACAAGATCGGCGAGGAACTGCGCCGCGACCGCGACCTCGCTGCCAAGGTGGAGCTGCGCTGCCGCCCGGCCGACGACCTGAGCGGACTGCCCGACGGTTACTTCGACACGATCGTCATCAACTCCGTCATCCAGTACTTCCCGAGCGCCGACTACCTGACCTCCGTCATCCACGGCGCCATGGATCTGTTGGCGCCCGGCGGCGCCCTCTTCGTCGGTGACGTACGCAACCTGCGGCTCGCCCGCACTTTCCACACCGAGATCCAGCAGGCCCGGGGCACCGCCGAAGCAGACCTCGGACAGGCCGTCGAGCGCGGACTGCGCCTGGAGAAGGAACTGCTCCTGGACCCGGACTACTTCACCGGCCTGGGCTACGGGTTGGACCTCCGCACCAAGCGCGGCCACCACCACAACGAGCTGACCCGCCACCGCTACGACGCCGTGCTCTACCGGGGGGCGGCGGACATGCGTCTGGGCGATGAGCCGTCCGTGTCATGGGCCTTGGGCCTGGACCTGGCCGGCCGACTGCGCTCCGAGCGTCCCGAGCGGCTGCGGGTCACCGGTGTCCCCGACGGCCGACTCACCCCGGAGGCCGTCGACCCCGAAGCCCTGCACGACCTCGGAGCAGGGCTCGGCTACCGCGTCCTGACCACCTGGTCCCGCGAACCGGGCACGTACGACGCCGTGTTCCTCGCGGCGGGCGACCTCCGCGTGACCGCCGGGTTGTACCTTCCCGGCGGCGCCGAGGCCCCGTACACGAACAACCCCACCGCCGCGCGCGATGCCAGCGCCCTCGTACGGCGGCTGCGCGAGGACCTGAAGCGGCAGCTGCCCGACTACATGGTTCCGGCCGCCTTCGTCACCCTCGACCGGCTGCCCATGAATGACAACGGGAAGCTGGACGTCCGGGCCCTGCCCGACGCCGAACCTGCCGTCGCGCTGGGCGGCGGACGTGGGCCGCGCACCCCGCAGGAGGAGGTGCTGTGCCGACTGTTTGCCGAGGTGCTCGGGCTAACGTCGGTCGGCGCCGAGGACAACTTCTTCGAGCTGGGCGGGCATTCGCTGCTCGCCACCCGATTGGTCAGCCGGGCCCGGACGGAACTGGGTGCCGAACTCGCCATCCGTGATCTCTTCGAGGCCCCGACACCCGCGCTGCTTGCCGACCGGGCGGACGGCGGCAGGCCCGCCCGCCCGGCGGTCACGGCGGCGGGCGAGCGGCCCGAGCGGATCCCGCTGTCGGCCGCCCAACGGCGGCTGTGGCTGGTGGAGCGGATCGCGGGCGGCGAAACCGGGGGAGTCGCGTACAACTTCCCGCTGGTCTTCCGGCTGCGGGGGAGCCTGGACACCGAAGCGCTGCGGCAGGCGTTGCACGATGTCGCGGGTCGGCACGAAGCGCTGCGCACGGTCTTCGAGGAGCACGAGGGCGAGCCCTATCAGCGGATCCGCACGGCGGACGAGGCCGCGCCCTCGTTCACCGTGACGGACTGCGCCGAGGACGACCTGCCCGGGCTGAGCGAGGCCGCACAGCGCCGCCCCTTCGACCTGTCCGGCGAACTGCCGCTGCGCGCCGAGGTGTTCCGGATCGGACCCGCCGACCACGTGGTGGCCGTCGTCCTGCACCACATCACCACCGACGAGTGGTCCGACAGGCCCTTCCTCGCCGACCTCGATGCCGCCTACGCGGCCCGCCGCGCGGGCAACGCACCCGTGTGGGCCCCGCTGCCGGTTCAGTACGCCGACTACACCCTCTGGCAGGAGGACCTGCTCGCCCGCACCGGCGAGGCCCAACTCGCCCACTGGGCGGACGTCCTGCGCGGCCTCCCCGACGAACTGCTGCTGCCCGCCGATCGCCCCCGCCCGGCAGAATCGACCGGCCGGGGCGAGAAGGTCCGCCTGGAGCTGCCCACGGCCATCGGCCATGCCCTGCGCGACCTCTCCGGCACCACTGGCACCAGCATGTTCATGCTGTTCCAGGCGGCCAGCGCCGCGCTGCTGCACCGGCTGGGGGCGGGCGACGACATCCCGCTCGGCGCGCCCATCGCCGGCCGCACCGACGAAGCCCTCGGCGACCTGGTGGGCTTCTTCGTCAACACCCTGGTCCTGCGCACCGACCTGTCGGGCGACGAGCTGACCTTCCGTCAACTCCTTGGCCGGGTCCGGGAGTCGTCGCTCGCCGCCTTCGAGTACCAGGACCTGCCCTTCGACCGGGTCGTGGAGGCCGTCAATCCTCCCCGGGTGGCAGGGCGCAACCCGCTCTTCCAGGTCATGCTCGGCTACCACCACCGGCCCGACGGCGACCCCGACGTGCTCGGCCTGGCCACCGAGTGGTTCGACATGGACACCGGCATGGCCAAGTTCGACCTGCACTTCACCTTCGTCGACGAGACCGACCGTGTCGTGCTGCTCCTCGAGTACGCCACCGACCTCTTCGACCGCGCCACCGCCGAACGCCTGGTGGCCCGCATGGTGAGACTGTTGGGGCAGGTGGCTGCCGAACCGGACCGGCTCGTACGGGAGTTGGAAGTCCTTGAGGACACCGAACGCTCCCGCGTCCTCACCGACTGGAACGCCACCGCGCACGCCCTGCCGGACCTGACCCTGCCCGAGCTGTTCCGCGCCCAGGCCGCCCGCACCCCCGAGGCCACCGCCCTCGTCTTCGAGGACCAGCGGCTGACCTACGCGGAGCTGGACGCCCGCGTGGAGCACACTGCGCACGTCCTGGCCGGCCTCGGCGCCGGCCCCGAGCGGATCGTCGCCGTCGCCCTGCCGCGCTCGGTCGATCTCGTCGTCGCACTGCTCGCTACCCACCGCGCCGGAGCGGCCTATCTGCCGCTGGACCCGGACCACCCGGCGGACCGGCTGGCCCTCATGGTCGACGACGCCCGCCCGGTGTGCGTGATCCGCGACGCCCTGCCCACCGGCCCGGGGGCCCCACTGCCGACGTCGTACGACCCGCGCCACCCGGCGTACGTGATCTACACCTCTGGTTCCACCGGCCGCCCCAAGGGCGTGGTCGTCCCGCACGCGGGCATCGCCAACCGGCTGCTGTGGATGCAGGACGCCTACGGCCTGACCGCCGAGGACCGGGTGCTGCAGAAGACGCCGTCGAGCTTCGACGTGTCGGTGTGGGAGTTCTTCTGGCCGTTGATCACCGGCGCCGCCCTGGTCGTCGCCCGCCCCGGGGGCCACCGCGACCCCGCCTACCTGGCCCGGCTCATCCGCGAGCAGGGCGTCACCACCGTCCACTTCGTGCCCTCCATGCTCCAACTGTTCCTGGAGGAGCCGTCCGCCGCGGACTGCGCCGGACTGCGCCGCGTGATGTGCAGCGGCGAGGCCCTGCCCGCCGCCCTCACCCGACGCTTCCACGACGTGCTCTCCGCCGAACTGCACAACCTCTACGGCCCGACCGAGGCATCCGTCGACGTGACGGCGATAGAGATCGGCCCCGGCGCGACGACCGTGCCGATCGGCCGCCCGGTGTGGAACACCCGCACCTACGTGCTGGACGCCGGCCTGCGACCGGTGCCGCCCGGTGTGGCGGGCGAACTGTACCTGGGTGGTGTGCAGTTGGCGCGCGGCTACCTGGGCCGCCCGTCGCTGACCGCCGGGCGGTTCATCGCCGACCCGTACGCGCGGACGCCCGGCGCGCGCATGTACCGCACTGGAGACCTGGCTCGCTGGACGGCGGACGGCACGGTCGAGTACCTGGGCCGCACCGACGACCAGGTGAAGGTACGCGGCTTCCGTGTCGAACCCGGCGAGATCGAAGCCGTGCTCGCCGCGCACCCGTCCGTAGCCCGCGCCACGGTCGTCGTCCTTGACCAGGTGCTCGTGGCCTACGTGATTGCGGCCGGCGGACGTGTGGACGCGACCGCACTGCGCGTCCACACGTCCGCCACCCTCCCGGCCCACATGGTGCCCGCGGCCTTCGTCGCACTCGACGCGCTGCCGCTCACCCCGAACGGCAAGCTCGACCGGAGGGCCCTGCCGGCCCCCGACTTCATCGCCGGGACCACCGACACCCTGCCGCGGACCCCGCGCGAGGAGATCCTCTGCGGCCTGTTCGCTGACGTCCTGGGTCTGGAACGGGTGGGCGTCCACGACGACTTCTTCGCCCTGGGCGGCCACTCCCTGTCGGCCATGCGGCTGGCGGGCCGCGTCCGCGTGGCGCTCGGCGCGGAGGTCTCACTGCGCACGGTGTTCGAGGCCGCCACGGTCGCCCGGCTGGCCGAGCAGCTCAGGGAGGGGGGAGGTGCCGGCCTGCCGGTTCTCGCACCGGTGGACCGGCCGGAGCGGCTGCCGCTCTCCTTCGCCCAGCAGCGACTGTGGGTGCTGTACCGGGTGGAGGGCCCCAGCTCCACGTACAACATCCCGCTCGCCTGGCGGTTGACCGGACCGCTCGACACCGATGCGCTGCAACGCGCGGTCGACGACCTGGTCGCCCGGCACGAGCCGCTGCGCACCGTCTTCCCCGAGGAGGACGGACGCGCCCACCAGCTGATCCTGGAACCGCAGCAGGCTCGGATCGAGGTGGAGATCACACCTGTTTCGAGTGAGGAGGAGCTGGCCGGGCGGCTTGCCGACTCCGCCTCGTACGGCTTCGAGCTGGACAGGGAACCGCCCCTGCGCGTCCACCTCTTCCGCACCGCCGACGACGAACACGTACTGCTGCTCCTGCTCCACCACATCGCGGGCGACGAGTGGTCCGACGGGCCGCTCACCCGGGACCTGGCTGCCGCCTACGAGGCACGCGCCGAGGGCCGGGCTCCGGACAGGGCGCCGCTGCCGGTCCAGTACGCCGACTACGGCCTGTGGCAGCGCGCGCGGCTCGGCGACGAAGCCGATCCCGACAGCCTGGCGCACCGTCAACTCGCCTTCTGGCAGCAGGCATTGGCCGGGCTCCCCGAAGAACTCCAGCTGCCCGTCGACCGTCCGCGACCGTTGGAAGCCAGCTACCGGGGCGGCTCCGTGGACATGGCCCTGGACCCGGAGCTGGAGGCGGCGCTGCGCGGGCTGGCCCGGTCCGGCGGCGTGAGTATGTTCATGGTCGTCCAGGCCGCGGTGGCGGCTCTGCTCACCCGGCTGGGAGCGGGCACGGACATCCCGCTGGGCAGCCCGATCGCCGGGCGCGGCGACGAGGCGCTGGAAGACCTGGTCGGGTTCTTCCTCAACACGCTTGTGCTGCGCACCGACACCTCCGGCGACCCCACCTTCCGTGAGCTGCTGACAAGGGCGCGGGAGACCGACCTGTCCGCCTTCGACCACCAGGAAGTGCCTTTCGAGCGTGTGGTGGACGTGCTCAACCCCGCTCGCTCGCTCTCCCGACACCCGTTGTTCCAGGTCATGGTGGTGTACCTGCCCGCGGGAGCCGGCTCGGTGGCCCCGGCAGGGCTGCGGTCGCGGCGGGAGCCCGTCGGTCAGACCTCCGCCAAGTTCGACCTCTCCTTCGACTTCGTCGAACGAGCCGGTGGTGACGGCATCGGTGGTGCCGCCGGTGTCGACGGAGTGCTGGAGTACAGCACCGACCTGTTCGACCACGCGACCGCGGAAGCCATCGCCGAGCGGCTCATCCGAGTCCTGAAGG
Source organism: Streptomyces sp. NPDC093544 (assembly GCF_040683495.1). Classification (NCBI taxonomy): domain Bacteria; kingdom Bacillati; phylum Actinomycetota; class Actinomycetes; order Kitasatosporales; family Streptomycetaceae; genus Streptomyces; species Streptomyces sp. NPDC093544. The sequence continues at coordinate 149,673 of NZ_JBFBEA010000014.1, forward strand.
CAGTGGTCGCCGCCCCCGACACCCCGATCAGCCGGATCGACGTACTCGGCACCGCCGAACGCCATCGGATCCTGCACGAGTGGAACGCGCGCCCCCTGCTCGCCCCGCCGACCACCGTGCCGGCTCTCTTCGAGCGCCAGGCCGCACTCTCGCCCGACGCCCCTGCCGTGGCGTCCGACGGGATCGAGTTGACGTTCGCCCAGCTGAACTCCGAGGCCAACCGGCTCGCCAGGCTGCTGGTCGCGCACGGCGCGGGGCCGGAGCGGATCGTGGCGCTGGCCCTTCCGCGCACCGCCCGCATGCTGGTGGCCATCCTGGCGGTGCACAAGGCGGGTGCCGCCTATCTGCCGCTCGATCCGGACGCTCCGGCGGACCACACACGCGACACGCTCGACGACGCCCGTCCGGTGCTGCTGGTGAGCACTGAGGGGATCGCACCGCTGCTGCCTTCGGACGGCCCACCCGTACTGGAGCTGGACGCGCCGGGGACGGCCGAGCTGCTCGCCGCCCAGGACCCGGCCGACCTCGTCGACACCGACCGCACCACCGCCCTGACCCCGCGCCACTCGGCGTACGTCATCTACACCTCGGGATCCACCGGTCGGCCCAAGGGCGTCGTCGTCACCCACGAGAGCGTCGGCCATCTCTTCCACAGCCACCGCGAGACGTTGTACGCGTCGGCCAAGGCCGCCACCGGACGTCGCCGGCTGCGCGCCGGACACGCCTGGGCGTTCTCCTTCGACGCCTCCTGGCAGCCGCAGCTGTGGCTGCTGGACGGGCACTGCGTCCATGTGGTGTCGGACGAGACCCGACGCGACCCCGAACTGCTCGCGGCGGCCGTTGTCGAGCACGGCTTCGACTTCCTGGAGGTCACGCCGTCGTTCTTCGCGCAGATGGCCGAGACGGCGGGCCTGGTCCGCGACGACGGGAGCTGCCCGCTTGCCGTCGTCGGCGTCGGGGGCGAGGCCGTACCGGCGGCGTTGTGGGAGAAGCTGGGGCGGCTGAGCGGTACCGAGGCGTTCAACCTGTACGGACCCACCGAGTCCACCGTCGACGCCCTCGTGGCGCGCGTGCGTGACAGTGACCGTCCGCTCGTCGGCCGCCCGGTGGCGGGCACCCGGGCCTATGTCCTCGACGAGCGGCTGCAACCCTTGCCGCCCGGCGTGACGGGAGAGCTGTATCTGGCCGGGGGCGGGCTCGCTCGCGGCTATCTGGGCCGCCCCGCGCTGACCGCCGAGCGGTTCGTCGCCGATCCGTTCGGCGCGCCGGGGTCCCGGCTCTACCGGACCGGCGACCTGGCACGGTGGACCGTCGACGGGCACCTGGACTACCTCGGCCGGGCCGACGACCAGGTCAAGATCCGCGGCTTCCGGATCGAACCCGGCGAGATCGAATCGGTGCTCGCCGGCCATCCGGACGTCGGGCAGGCCGTGGTGACGGTGCATCAGGAAGCCGCGCGGAAACTGCTCGTCGCCTACGTGGTCCCCGCGTCTGGCACGAGGGCCGATCCCGGACGGCTGCGCTTTGACGTCGTCCCCGCATCCGGGACGCCGGCCGACCCCGGACGGCTGCGCGCCCACGTCGCACTACACCTGCCGGACTACATGGTCCCGGCCGCCGTCCTGTTCCTGGACCGGCTTCCCGAACTCACCAACGGCAAGCTGGACCGGGCCGCCCTGCCTGCCCCGGACTTCTCCGCCCTCTCCACCGGCCGGGCACCCGGCACCCGACTGGAGAAGACCCTGTGCGCCGTCTTCGCCGACGTGCTCGGTCTGGAGGAGATCGGCGGCGACGACGACTTCTTCGCTCTCGGCGGCGACAGCATCATGGCGATGCAACTGGTCAGCAGGGCCCGCGCGGCGGACGTGCGGATCACCCCGCGCCTGGTACTCCGGCACCGCACCGTGGCCGGCCTGGCCGAGGTGGCCACGGCCGTCGGTGCCGCCGGCGCGGGCAGGGCCGACGACGGCACCGGTACGGTTCCGCTCACGCCGGTCATGCACTGGCTGCGCGAACTGGGCGGCCCGTTCAAGGGTTACCACCAGTCGGCCCTGGTCCAGACACCTGCCGGTCTTGACCGGCCGAAACTCGCGGCCCTGCTCCTTGCGCTCGCGGACCGGCACGACATGCTGCGCGCCACTCTGGTCCGCACGGAAACGGGCGACTGGACGCTCGAGGTGCCGTCGGCCGGATCGGTGGACATCGAGGCGTCATGGATCGAGCGGGTCGATGTCGCCGGACTGGACGCCGAAGCGCTCCGGGAGGTCGTGGCCGACCGCGCCCGCGTGGCCCGCGCGGCACTGGACCCGGACGCGGGCGCCATGGTGAAGGCCGTGTGGTTCGACGCGGGCGGTGAGCCCGGCAGGCTGCTGCTGATGGCCCACCACCTTGTCACCGACGGCGTGTCCTGGCGTGTCCTGCTGCCCGACCTGGAGGCCGCCTGGAGGGCCGTCGAGGCAGGGCGTCCCGCGGAACTTCCGCCCGTCGGCACGTCCTTCCGCACCTGGTCCCGCAGGCTCGATCAGCTCGCCCAGGATCCCGCACACGAGGCGGAACTGCCGTTCTGGACCGGCATGCTCGGCAGCGCGGTGCCCCTTGCGCTGGACGCGCCGCTCGACCCGACCCGCGACACGGCAGGCACGGTGCGGCGACTGGAGCTGCGTCTGCCTGCCGAGTACACGGGTCCACTGCTGTCCACGGTGCCCGCCGCCTTCGCCGCGAACGTCAACGAGGTGCTGCTCACCGGGCTCGCTCTCGCCGTGGCCGACTGGCAGGTGCGCCATGGGGGCGACCCGCGGCGCCCGGTACTGGTCGACCTCGAAAGCCACGGCCGCGACGAGGAGCTGGCCGAGAACGCGGACCTTTCCCGTACGGTCGGCTGGTTCACCAGCATCTTCCCCGTCCTCCTGGACCCCGGTCCCGTCGACCTCGCAGCGGCGTTCGAGGGCGGTCCGGCCGTCGAGGAGGCCTGCGCGAGAACGCGACGGCACCTCGCCTCGCTGCCTGCCAACGGTGCGGGTTACGGGATGCTCCGCCACCTCAACCCCCGTACGGCCCCGGTCCTCGCCGGTTTCGAGGCACCGGCCATCGAGTTCAACTACCTCGGCCGATTCGGCATCCCCGACGCGACGGACTGGTCGTACGCACCTGAGGAGGACGTTTCCGACATCGGCCCGGAGCCCGACATGAGGGAGGGCCACCTGCTTGGCATCAACGTCGTGACCGAAGACCGCCCCGGCGGTCCGGTCATGGCTGCCCACTGGTCCTGGCCTGAGGCGATCGTGTCCGAGGACGCGGTCCGCGATCTGGCGGAGACCTGGTTCCGAGCCCTGAAGTCCCTGGTCGCTCGCGCACAGTCCCGCGACGAGTGACGAGCAATGCTCCCGTACATCACGAAACACCTTGAGAATGCCGGAGGATCCGCATGAGCAGCGGCAGCACCAACCCGTTCGAGAACCCCGAGGGCGTCTACTCGGTCCTGGTCAACGACGAGGGCCAGTACAGCCTGTGGCCCGACTTCGTGGATGTGCCGGCCGGCTGGACGGTCGCACACGGGCCCGCCGGCCGTCAGGAATGCCTCGACCACATCGAGGCCAACTGGACCGACATGCGCCCCAAGAGCCTGGTGGAGCGGACAGCCTGAGCCGTGCGCCCGAGGACGATTGAAGGGGCGGCCTTTCGGGGCCGCCCCTTCAGCCATGTGTCAGAGAGCCTCAGGAAGCCGGCTGCTCCACCTTCGTCGCGGTCTTGCCGTCCACCGCCGCCGCGAGCTGGGGCACCAGCCGCTCCAGAACGTAGGGAATGCTGAGCAACGTCGACAGGGACACCGCGTTGCCGTAGTCGGAGGTCTCCGGGATGAAGACCTCGCGGCCCTGCTTCACGACGTTCAGGTCGCCGTAGAGCTTGTCCGCGTGCAACTTGGTGACGGCCGAGGTGGTGTCCGTCAGGATCCACACGGCGACGTCCTGGTCGAGCAGATCGGTGCGTTCCTTGCTGATGTTGGCACCGAAGGTGTCCCCGATCAGCTTGTCCAGTCCGTCCGGAAGACTGAAGCCGAGGTCGGTCAGCAGGTGGGAGCGGGTGTCCTGGCTGCCGTAGACGAAGGTGCCCTCGTACGGGGTGGCCATGACCGCAGTGGCCTTGGCGAACTCGGGGTGCTCCTGCTTGGCGGTGGCGAAGCCGGCCTCGACGCCGTCGACCAGCTTCGTCGCCTCGGCCGCCTTGCCGAGGGCCTTGCCTATGATCTCGGTCTGCTGCTGCCAGGGAACGCCGTAGTCGTTGTACTCCTTGGGCTGGGCCACGACCGGGGCGAACTTGGACAGCGTCTCGTACTGCTCCTTCGTGAGCGCGGAGTAGACGGCGAGGACGAGGTCCGGCTTGAGGGCCGCGATCTTCTCCACCTGGGGCCCGGTGCCGGTGTCCGTGAGCACGGTCGGGGCCGCGGCGGTCCCCAGCTTGTCCTGTGCCCAGGGGCCGATGGCGCCCTTGTAGTCGCCGAGCCATTTGGTCGTCCCGACGGGGACCTTGCCGAGGGCCAGCACGGCGTCCTGGTCGGTCAGGCCGACCGTGACGATGCGCTTGGGCTCGGACTTGATGGTCGTGGAGCCGTACTTGTGCGCGACGGTGACGGGGAAGGCGGAACTCGTGGCGCCCTTCCCAGCGGCGGACGAACCGGGATCCGTGTCGGAATCGGAGGAGCCGCAGGCGGCTGCCGCGCCGACGATCAAAAGTACGGATGCGAGCAGGCCGGTGAGCCGGGTGGCTCTCTGGGCGCGGGGCATTGCGGGATCCTTCCGTTCGTTCTGGATCTGTTCGGCTTTCGGTGCCGGGCTCGGGCGGGGCCCCGGACAGGGCTTGGTGCTGCGGTTCTCCTACGGGCCCCCGGTCAGGGCTCGGTGCTGCGGTTCTCCGACCAGGCCTGCCACAGGGCGGCGTACGGCCCCCCGGCGGCGCGGAGTTCGTCGTGGGTGCCGCTCTCGGCGACCCGGCCGTTCTCCATCACGACCACCCGGTCGGCGGCGGCGGCCTGGCTGAGCCGGTGCGCGACGACCAGCGCGGTACGGCCGTCGAGGGCTCGCTCGGCGGCCTGCTCCAGCAACTGGGCGCCGGAGCTGCCCGCTTCGGCGGTGGCCTCGTCGAGTACGGCGACCGGGGGATCGGCCAGCACCAGCCGGGCCAGGGCGAGTTGCTGTGCCCGGTCGGAGGTCAGGCGGTGGCCGCCGTCGCCCACGACGGTGCCGAGGCCTTCGGGCAGGGCGTCGACCCAGCCGAGAGCGCCCACCCGGTCCAAGGCTTCACGGAGCTCTTGGTCGGTGGCGTCGGGCCGGGCAAGCCGCAGATCGTCGGCGAGCGGGCCGGCGAAGACGTGCACCTCCTGGGTGACCAGCGCGACCGTACGGCCCGACTCGCTGGGCTCCGCCCCGCCGATGTCGATCCGGCCGCCGGTCGGGCGGTGGATGCCGACGATGAGCTTGGCGAGGGTGGTCTTCCCCGCCCCGCTGGCGCCGACGAGGGCGACCTTCTCCTTCGGGCGGAGAACGAGGTCCACGTCGTGCAGCACGGGGCGGCCGGGCCGGTAGGCGTGGCCGACGCCGGTCAGGGTGACCGTGGGGACGCTCCGGGACATCTCCTCGGCCCGGGTTTCCGGCGCCGGTTCGTCCACGACACCGACCAGCCTGGCCAGGGCGGCGGTCGCGGACTGGGCGTCGTCGAGCAGCACCAGCGCGGTGTTTACCGGCCCGAACAGGCTGTGGAAGTACAGCGCGGCCGCCGTCGCCGTGCCGATCGACGTCGATCCGTCACGTACGAGCAGGAAGCCGACCACCAGGACGGCGGCGAGACCGGTGTACTCGGCCAGATGGAGCCGGCTGTAGAACCGCAGCACCAGCCGCACCCCGCGCAGGGTCAGGTCGACGGCCGCCCGGGAGCGCTCCGTGACCCGCTCGGTGTGCGCGGTCTCCAGCCGGTAGGCCCGTACCGTGCCCGCCCCGCCGATGGTGTCGAGCAGTTGCTGCTGCTGGACACCGGTGGCCACGCGCTCCTTCGCATAGAGGGGCGTGGCATGGGTCACGTACCAGTGGGCGGTGTGCGCCTGTACGGGCACCGCGAGCAGCGCGGCGAGCAGAAAGCGCCAGTCGAGGATGGCCAGAGCGCCGAGGGTGAGCACGATCGACAGTCCGGAACGGGCCAGTTCGGGCAGCGCGGAGCGCACCGCGTCGGCGACCCGGGAGACGTCCCGGGTGACGCGGGCGGTCAGGTCGCCCGAGCCGGCCTTCTCCAGCCGGTCCAGCGGCAGCAGCAGGGCGCGCTCCACGAACCGCTCGCGCAGCTCGGCCAGTACGGTCTCGCCGAGCCGGGAGACCAGCGACATGCCGAGCGCGGTCGCGATGCCCTGCGCCGCGGCGACGCACACCAGCAGCACCACGGGCAGGGTGAGCGCTCCGGCCGGGCTCTTGTCCGTGACCAGGTTGATGATGTGGCCAAGGAGCGGCTGGGTCAGCAGCCCCACCGAGGTGGCCACCACGAGGACGCCGAACCCCGCCCAGGCCAGCGCCCGGTGCGGGCGCAGCAGTTCACCCACGGCGGCCCGGGTACGGGCGGGCGTGGCGGTGGGCAGCAGCTCGCGGGCCGCTGTTTCGGGTGCGGTGGTGTCGGCTCCCGTGGTCATGCCAGTACCGCCGTCCGGTAGGTCGCGTGACCGCGTACGAGGTCGGCGTGCGGCCCGTCGGCGGTGACACGGCCGGCGTCGAGGAGTACCACCCGGTCGGTCACGGCGAGCAGCGCCGGGCTGTTGGTGACCAGCACCGTGGTACGGCCGTGCCGGAACTTCCTTACGCCCGACGCGATCCGGGCCTCGGTGACCGCGTCCACGGCGGTGGTCGGATCGTGGACGACGAGCACGGGCCGACGGGCGTTCAGGGCGCGGGCGAGGACGACGCGCTGGCGTTGGCCGCCGGACAGCGATCGTCCGCCTTCACCGACCTCGGCGGCCATGCCGAGCGGCAACGCGTCGGCGACCTCGTCGGCGGACGCGGCGGCCATCGCGGTTTCGGCGCCTTCGATGGCGCCGATGTTCTCTCCGAGCGTGCCGTCGAAGAGGGCGGCGTCGTGCGCGGCGACCAGTACGGCCGTCCGCAGCTCCGCCGGATCGAGGTCCGGCAGGGGTACGCCGTCGAGTTCGACGATCCCCGAAGCGGGGTCCTCGGTGCGGCCGAGGCAGCGCAACAGGGCTTCGGCGGCGGCCGGGTCGGTGGTGGCGACCCCGAGGAGTTCGCCGGGCGCCACCGTCAGGTCGACCTCGCGCAGCTCGCCCAGGCTGACCCCGCGCAGCCGCAGGCCCCCACGCACCGGGTCCGAAAGACGCCGGTCGCCGGAAGTGACGTCGGGCGGGGTACCGAGCACCTCGGCGATGCGCGCGGCCGAGGCCCGGCCCTGTGCGAACTCGGCGTTCACCCAGGCGAGGACCTCCAGCGGCCCGAGCAGGAACAGGGCAAGACCGACCGCCGACACCAGCTGACCCAGCGTGATGTCACCCTGCACGGCCAGCCGTCCGCCCACGAGGGCCACCAGGGCGATGAAGCCGCCGGTCAGCGCGAGGACGACCCCGCTCTGCCAGGCCTCGGCGCGAGCGGCGCGCAGCGTGGCGGCCAGTGAGTCGCGGCTGGTGCGCCGGTAGCGGTCCACGGCCGTGGCCTGGGCGCCGATGCCTTTGAGTACCCGTAGCCCGGCCACGAGATCGGCCGCGACGCCGGAGGCATGGGCGGCCCGCTCCTGCTCGGCCTCGCTGCGCCGTTCCAGGGGCTTGCTGAGCAGATGCCCCAGCCAGAGCAGCACGGGCGTGCCCAGCAGGACCACCAGGCCAAGAGGCACGGAGACCACCAGCAGTGCCACCGCGCTGACCGCCAGCCCGACGAAGGCCGAAATCCCGAGCATCACGGCCATGTTGACCGCACCGACCCGCTTGGCGTCCTCGGTGGCGATGTTCGCCAGCGCGCCCGGCAGCCGCCCGTTCTCCGCTCCGCCCCGGGGATCGAGTACGCGCCGCACCAGCTCGACCCGCAGCTGATGTGCCGCCATTTCGGCGGCGCGCTCTCCGGCGCGAGCCCCGAAGCGGAAGCTGAAGGACAGCCCCAGGTACACGACGGCGAGCACGGCAAGCCAGCGCACCAGGGCGTTGGTGTCGCCCTTGGCCACGGCCTGGTCGATCACCAGGCCGATCAGTACCGGAACCAGGGCTTCGCCGAGCTGGTGACAGGCCCCCAGCAGGGCCCCGACGGTTACCCCCCGCCGCTGCCCCCGGACGGTCCTCGCCAGGACATCCCGCCCTTGCGGCGCCCCTGCCCCCATCGGCCCACCCTCCGGAACCAGCCACCATGAATTTAGGTAAGGCTAGTCTAAGTAGGGGCGTGACGGTCAAGATTGCGGTGGGTGAGCCGGGGGCCGGCGGCTCCGCCCGCCTTGGGGGTCCGCCCGGCGCTCCACGACTGCGAGGCGCCGGCTTTGTCGCTGTCCCCGGGCCGTGACGGCGACGGTCCCGTTGTCCCGCACGACCGCGTACACGCCTGTGACTGTCCGGTGCCGAACCTCGGCAGGTCCTGTCGTCGGAGGGCGGGCGGTGTCCCCGATCGGTAGTGTCGGGAGTGATCGCCGCTCGCTTCCCGTGCCCGGCTCCCGGACCAGGATGGCCGAGCGGAGGGAGGCAGACCGCCGTGACCGTGATCTCCGTGAAGTCCACGCCGGTGGGGGACGGGCTCGTGCTCCCCTACGCCGAGGCCGGTTACCCCGATGGCACACCGGTGGTCTTCGTGCACGGACTCTCCGACTCCTGGTGGTCCTTCGAGCCCCTGCTGCGGCGTCTCCCGGCCTCCCTGCACGGTTACGCGCCCACCCAGCGTGGCCACGGCGACGCCGACCGTCCCCCCGACGGCTACACGCCCGAGGACTTCGCGTCCGACCTCGTGGCCTTCCTCGACGCCGTCGGTATCGACCGCGCCCTTCTCGTCGGATCCTCCAGCGGTGGCGTGCAGGCTCGGATCGTCGCGGGCAGCCACCCCGACCGCATCTCGGGGCTCGTCCTCCTCGGCGTCCCCGCCACCCTTGCCGACAAGCCCGCGGCGCTGAGACTGCGGGAGGCCGTGGACGGCTTCTCCGGCGCCGTTCCCCGCCAGTTCGTCGAGGACCTCATGGCCGGCACGGTGGCCGACGGGGTCGCCAGGGGGCTCATCGAGACCATGATCGACGAGAGTCTGAAGGTCCCGGCCCGCGTCTGGCAGGAGACCCTGCGCGGCCTGCTGGAATCCGATCTCCGCGCGACCCTCGCCGGCATCCTGGTGCCGACCCTCGTCATCTGGGGCGACCAGGACGATATCCTCCCGCGCAGCGACCAGCAGGTCATTCTGGACGCCGTCTTCGGTTCTCGCCTCCTTGTCTACGAGGGTGCGAGCCACGTCGTCCACTGGGAACAGCCCGAGCGGGTCGTCGCCGACCTCGTCGATTTCGCCGCCCGTATTGCCCACCAAGGCGCCGCTCCATTTCCGAATTCAGGGAATTAACGTTCCAGATTCGATTGATCGCTGGGCGTCACCTAATTGGTGAATGGGTTTTTGGTGGCCCTGCGCGGGGAATTGGAAATCCAGTGCTTCGGACAGGAGGCACGTCCGTGGGTGCGGGTCGGCATAAGGCCGCGGGTGTTTCCCTTCCGGCCGGTATGCGCGCCCTCCCATGGTGACTGTCCACTCAGCACCCTCTGAGGGAGTTGTGAGCACCATGCCTGTTGTCCCGGTCGGCACGAAGCAGCATCCGCACGATGACGCCCCCGACACCGCCGCGGCCTTCGCCCGGCTCTCCGGCCTGTCCGACGGTCCCGAGCGACAGGCACTGCGCGACGAACTCGTCGAATCCTGGCTGCCCATGGCGCGACGCGTCGCGAGCCGGTACCGGGGCAGGGGCGAGAACGTCGAGGACCTGAACCAGGTCGCCGCCCTGGGACTGGTCAAGGCGGTCGACCGCTACGACCCCGCCCTGGGCAACGCCTTCGAGAGCTACGCCGTGCCGACCATCAACGGCGAGATCAAACGGCACTTCCGCGACCACATGTGGGTCCTGCACGTGCCGCGCCGCGTCCAGGATCTGCGCAACCGGGTGCGCGCCGCCCTCAAGATCCTGGCGCAGACGATCCCCGGCCGACAGCCCACCATCATGGAGATCGCCGAGTACGCGCACCTGAGCGAGGACGAGGTACGCACCGGCCTGGAGGCCCTCGACTGTTTCGCCGCCCTCTCGCTGGACGCCGAACTCCCGGGCAGCGAGGACGGATACGACCTTGCCGACACCCTCGGCGAGTCCGACGCCGGCTTCGACCTGGTCATCGACCGCGAGGCCGTGAAACCCGCGCTGCGCACGCTCCCCGAACGCGACCGGACCATCCTCTACCTGCGCTTCTTCGGCGGGATGACACAGAGCGGCATCGCCGAGCAACTCGGCATCTCGCAGATGCATGTGTCGAGGCTGATCAGCGGTTGCTGCGCCACGCTGCGCGAGCAGGTAGGAACCGACGCTGCCTAGGCCTGTCGCGGAAGGGCGGCCGGGCGAATACGCCCGGCCGCCCCTGAACGCCGTGGTCACGCGGCTGTCGTCACCGCCGCCACCGCGGGCGTCCGCAAGGTACGCCGGGCCGTGAACAGGCTGGTTCCCAGCGTGACCGCCGCCGCGATCGCGACGATGGTGAGCCAGATACCGAGGCCCTGGTCCGGCCAGGCCGCGTCCGTGCGGACCATGGTGAAGGGGAGAAGTCCGGCGAGGCCGGCCCCGGTGCCGAGGAGGACACCGGTGACCGTCACGATCAGGCCCTCCACGCCGATCATTCCCATGACCTGGCCCGGCGTCGCACCGGCCAGCCGCTGCTGGCCGAACTCCCGGCTGCGGTAAGTCGTCGCCGCGTAAAGGGAGTTGATCAGCATGATGCAGGAGAAGACCACGATGATGCCGACGACCACGAGGTTGAGGGTTTCGAGGTTCTTCGCATCGATGGACTTCGGGACGCCCGAGGCCCTGATCGCGTCGCTCTCGACCGCCTGCATGTAGAGCGTCGCCGTCGCCATGCCGGTGAAGAGGATCAGCGGCATCAGGACCCCGGACAGCTCAGCGGCCCGGCGGCGCATGTTCCGTACGGCCAGATAGCCGCTCGGGCTCGTCGGCGCGAGCCGGTCGAGCAGGTCTTTCAGCAGCTGCGGTGAGAGCAGTGCGAACCCGACGGACAGCAGGATCGCCCCGTACGCGGGAGGAGCCATCAGCGCGGCGCCCGTCGAGGAGAACCCGAAGGTGGACAGGACCGCGATGCCGCCGACAGTCAGTGCCGCGTAAGCGAAGAACTTCCGTACGCCACCCCGGGGTTGACGCCGCTGCGTCGCGCGCCGTACCGCGAGGAACGCCGCGCCCGCCGAAGCGAGCACCGTGATCCAGATGCCCGACATGAGCGCGACGGGACCGAAGGAGTAGTCCACGGACCGGGCGACCTGGCCGCTGTCGTGGAACACGTCCAGCAGGGCCGTCCCGCCGAGCATCGCCGGACCGATCGCCAGCACCGCGCCCACCAGCGCGACCACCACCGACTCACCTACGACCATCCGCTTGATCTGCGCCGGTGTCGCCCCCGAGCAGCGCAACAGCTCGATCTCATCGGCGCGTTGACGGACATTGACCGTCAGCGTCGAGGCGACCGCGAAGAACACCAGCAGGGAGCCGTAACCGCCGACGACGCTCGCCGCCGTGGTCAGTGACTCCGCGCTCACGGAGTCGACGCCCGGCTGCCCCGCCGTGTCGTGCATCGCGTTGAAGGTCATGATGATCGCCGAGCCCAGGAAGGCGGACAGCAGCGTCGCGGTGAAGCGCCCGGGGCGCTGCCGGATGGAACGCAAGGCCAGAGCGAACATGGCTCACACCCCCACCGCGGTGTCGTCACCCAGGTGCGCAAGACGCTCGGCCACGGCGTCGGCCGTCGGCGCGTGCATCCCGCCCGCCAGCTGTCCGTCCGCGAGGAACACGACGGAGTCGGCGTACGAGGCGGCGACCGGGTCGTGCGTCACCATGACGACGGTCCTGCCGTGCACCCGTACCGTCTCCTGAAGCAGCCGCAGCACATCCCGCGCACTGCGCGTGTCCAGCGCCCCGGTCGGCTCGTCCGCGAAGATCACCCTGGGCTCGGTGACCAGTGCGCGGGCGATCGCGACGCGCTGCCGCTGGCCTCCGGAGAGCTGGTCGGGCAGATGGCCGAGCCGGTCGCCGAGGCCGACGGCCGTCAGGGTCTCCTGGGCCCGCGCACGGTCGACGCGCCGCCGGGCGAGCTTGAGCGGCAGCACCGTGTTCTGGGCGACGGTCAGCGTCGGCAGCAGGTTGTACTGCTGGAAGACGAACCCGATCCGACTGCGCCGGAACCTCGTCAGCTCGGCCTCACTGCCGCCCGTCATCTCCGCGCCGTCGACCATCACGATGCCGGAGTCGGGCCTGTCGAGGCCGGCCGCGCACTGCAACAGCGTGGACTTGCCCGACCCCGAGGGCCCCATGACCGCGGTGAAAGTACCCCGAGCCAGCGTGAGCGTCACCCCGTCAAGGGCGGTCACCGCATTCTCCTCGGTTCCATAGGTCTTGGTGACCTTGACCAGCCGCAGAGCCTCCGGGGCGGGTCCCGAGTCCTTCGTACGTCGCGCGGTGCTGCGAAACATCGTCATCACCCTCCGTGCGGCACGCCCTGTGCCTCGCCAATGACGCTACGGAGAGCCGGGTCGGACCACATTGGGCGCAGAACCCGTATACCGGGGTGTACTCAGCGACACCCCGTACGGGTCACCACAACGCGCCGACCCCCTTGCTGGACAGGTGCAATGGACAGGTGACCGCGCCCCCGGACGACTGCCTAGCGCGCAACGAGTGGATCTGCGGCGAGTATCTGAGCACCCGCCGCCAGATCCTCATCGACGCCGTGGTCCAGCACCTTCAGCTGACCTCGCTCGCGGTGCTCATCGCCGTCGTCGTCGCCGTACCGCTGGCCGTCCTCGCACGCCGCTGGGGCTGGGCCGCGGCGCCTGTCCTCGCCGTGACGACGATCCTCTACACGATTCCGTCACTGGCGATGTTCTCGCTGCTCCTGCCGGTGTACGGACTCTCGGCGGCGCTCGTCGTCGCGGGCCTCGTCCTCTACTCGCTGACCCTGCTCGTACGGAACATCCTCGCGGGCCTGCGTGCGGTCCCCGAGGACACCCGGCAGGCGGCGCGAGGCATGGGCTACGGGCCGATCCGGCTCCTGCTCACCGTCGAACTGCCACTCGCCCTGCCCGCCGCCATGGCCGGTCTGCGGATCGCCATGGTCTCGGCCGTGTCGCTGGTGACGGTCGGGGCGATCGTCGGCTTCGGCGGGCTCGGCAACCTCATCTACGCGGGCATGAACACCTACTTCAAGGCCCAGGTCCTGACCGCGTCCGTGCTGTGCGTCATCATCGCGGTCCTCGCCGACCTCCTGCTCCTCGGCGTGCAGTGGCTCATCACCCCCTGGGTAAGGGCGGCCCGCGGATGAACACACTGACGGACGCCTGGCACTGGCTCACCGACTCCGCGCACTGGTCGGGCGCCGACGGCATCTGGCACCGGCTCGGTCAGCACCTCGTCCTGACCGTCGTCTGCCTGGTCATCAGCTGCCTCATCGCGCTGCCCATCGCCCTCGTCCTCGGCCACCTCGGCAAGGGCGGCGCGCTCGCCGTCAACATCTCCAACGTCGGCCGTGCCGTCCCCACCTTCGCCGTACTGGTGCTGCTGCTCCTCACCCCGGTGGGGAACTGGGGCGACGGCCCCACCGTCGTCGCCCTAGTCCTGTTCGCCGTACCGCCCCTGCTCACCAACGCGTACGTGGGAATGCGCGAGGTCGACCGCAGCGTGGTGCGTGCCGCGCGCGGGATGGGGATGACCGGGCGGCAGATGCTGTTCCGCGTGGAGCTCCCCCTTTCACTCCCCATGGTCATGAACGGGGTCCGGATCGCCGCCGTACAGCTCGTCGCGACCGCCACCATCGCCGCGCTCGCGGGCGGCGGCGGGCTCGGCCGGATCATCACCGCCGGCTTCAACCTGGCGAGTACGCCCCAGGTCGTCGCCGGTGCCGTCCTGGTCGCCGTGTTCGCGCTGATCGTCGAGGGGATCTTCGAGGTCATCGAACGACTGGCTCCCAGCTGGGCGAGGGGAACGCGATGAGACGTGCGCGACCGTCGGGACCACCACGCGCGCCTCGCGGATGCCGCCCGGCACCCCTGACCCTGGCACTGCTGGCACTCGTCCTGCTGAGCGGCTGCACCACCGGCCCCTCCCTGGAGAACCAGGGCGCGGTCACCGCTCCGCCCGGCGACAGCAAACACCTGACCATCGGCTCGGCCGGATTCACCGAGAGCGACCTGCTCGCCCAGATGTACGCGCTGCTCCTGAACCAGGCCGGCTACAAGACGTCGATGCTCACCGTCGCCAACCGCGAACTGTACGAACCCGCCCTGGAATCGGGCCAGATCGACGTCGTCCCCGAATACGCGGCCACCTTCGCCGACTGGTTGAACACCAAGACCAACGGCGTCGACGCACCGTCCGTGGGCTCGCCGGACCTCGACGTCACCATGGCCGCCCTGCGCAAGCTGGCCACGCCGCGCGGGCTCACCGTCCTCGACGCGGGCAAGGCCGTCGACCAGAACGCCTTCGCCGTGACCAAGGCGTACGCCGCTCAGCATCACCTCAAGACGCTCAGCGACCTCGGGAAGTCCGGCCTGAAGGTACGGCTCGCGGCGGGCGACGAATGCGTGCAACGGCCGTACTGCGAACCGGGGTTGAAGAAGACGTACGGCATCGACATCACCACCGTCGACCCGAAGGGCGTCGGCACCACACAGGCCAAGCTGGCCGTGCAGAACGGCCAGGACCAGATGGTGCTGACCACCACGACGGACGCGACCCTGGGCGACTTCGGGCTCGTCCTGCTCACCGACGACAGGCACCTGCAGAACGCCGACTACATCGTCCCCGTCGTCAACCGCTCCCGCGCCGGCGGCGAGGGCGTCACCAAGGCACTCGGCAAGCTCAACGACGTACTCACGACCGCCGACTTGGCATCCATGAACGAACAGGTCGACAGCTGGCGGCGACTGCCCGAGGACGTGGCGCGGACCTATCTGAAGGAGAAGGGCCTGCTGAAGTGACAGGACCGTGACGTCGGTTACCGGACTGGTGCGGCGGGCCGGGTTTTCCGCGGGGGCGGACATCGGTACACCTGGTCCATGCAGGACAACGGGGGATTGCGCCGGACCTGGCGCCAGGTATTACGTGAGGCGGTCCTGGGGGCCCGCACCGACGCGAAGGCCGACGGGCTGGCGAATCTCGTCGAACCCGGCCGCGAGAAGGCCTGCGAGTGGTTCGGGACCATCTACCCCAGACATCAAGTGCAGTTGCAGCTGCTCCACGGCGAATCACAACGGGCTTTCGAATCGCAGACCAGACAGTCGATGCGCATAACCATCGGCTGCGTGTTGAGCAATGTCCTGCGCGATCCGCGGCTGAATTCCGAGGAGCCCAACCGCTATGTGGGCGACTATCTCCACAAGGAGATCTCAGGACTGCGGGCGCGCATCGACGAGGACTGCGCACTGGCCGTCAGCCGCGGCATCAACGTGGGACTCACGCTGGGTGCGCTCATCAGCATGGTGCTGCTGATCACTCCTCTGCTGGTGGGAGGCGCGGGTCTGCTCGACCTGGTGGGGATCGAGATGGGCTGCACGGACCGCTGGAGTCTGCTGGGCGCCTTCGTGTGCGGGGGAGTCGGCGCGTTCGGCGCGGTGCTCAGCGTCCTTGTGCGGCTGCGCAACACCGGCGGGGAACTGTCGCGGCGCAGGACCAACGGTGACCGGGGCACCGTCGCGCCCGGCCAGATGGCGCGAGGGATGCGCCACGAGGGCGTCTACCGGGTCTTCGTCGGCTGGATCCTGGCGCTGGCCGTCTACTTCCTGCTCAGCGCCGGCTTCATCAAGCTGTTCGACATGCCGGCCACCACGGTCGAGATCTGCTCGGGAAACACGGCAGGGCAGGGCACCGCCTTCTGGGGGTTCTGGTGTGCCGTCGGCTTCCTGGCGGGCTTCAACGAACGCTGGGCCTTCGGACTCCTCGACCGTTCGCACCGCCCGGAGCGGCACACACCGGCCACGGCTCAGGCATCCGCCACCGAATCGAACTCCACCTGACCCCGCGACACGCCCAGCGCGTCCGCGTCCACCGACCGGCGCAGCGCCTCATGCAGCTTCGCCGGGGTCAGCACACCGAGGAAGCGTGCCCCGTCCACCACGGCGACCCAGCCCGCGTCGTGCTGGAGCATCACGCCGAAGGCCTGCTTCAGCGGGGCGCCCACCGCCACCCAGGAGTTCATCCGGTGCACGAGGTCGCGGACGGAGCCGCCCGTCCCGAGTTCGTCGACGCCGACCCAGCCGTGCAGATCACCCTCGGAGTCCAGGACCACCGCCCAGCGCGCGCCCTCCGTCAGCATCCGGGCCGCCGCCTGCTCGGCGGGCTCGTCGAGCCGGGCGATGGGCGGCTGTTCGAGGTCGCTCGGCTCGATCTCCGTCACCGACAGCCGCTTCAGCCCGCGATCGGCGCCCACGAACTCGGCGACGTACGGCGTGGCGGGCATGCCAAGGACAGCGCCCGGCGTGTCGAACTGCTCGATGCGCCCCTGCCCGTACACCGCGATCCGGTCGCCGAGCCGCACCGCCTCCTCGATGTCGTGCGTGACCAGCACCACCGTCTTGCGAACCGCCTGCTGCATCCGCAGGAACTCGTCCTGCAACTGCTCGCGCACCACCGGGTCCACGGCCCCGAACGGCTCGTCCATGAGCAGCACCGGCGGGTCGGCGGCCAGCGCCCGCGCCACGCCGACCCGCTGGCGCTGACCGCCCGACAGCTGGTCCGGATAGCGCGCTCCGTACGTCTTCGGGTCCAGGCCCACCAGTTCGAGCAACTCGGCGGCGCGCGCCCGCGCCTTCGCCTTCTTCCAGCCGACCAGCGACGGCACCGTCGCGGTGTTGTCGAGGATCGTCCGGTGCGGGAAGAGGCCGACCTGCTGGATGACGTATCCGATGCGGCGGCGCAGCTGTACCGGGTCGACCGTGGCGATGTCCTCGCCGTTCACGAAGATCTGCCCGGACGTCGGCTCGATCAGGCGGTTGACCATCATCAGGGTCGTCGTCTTGCCGCAGCCGGACGGGCCGACCAGCGTCACGAGTTCGCCGTCGGCGACCTCGAAGGAGAGGCCGTCCACGGCGGTCGTGCCGTCCGGATACCGCTTGGTGACCTGTTCGAACCGGATCATTCCCTCACGCTAACCGCGCCGGTCACTCTCCGCTCACCAGCACCACCTCAAGGGTGCGCGGACCGTGCACCCCCTCGACCCGGTCGAGTTCGATGTCACTGGTCGCGGACGGACCGGAGATCCAGGTCAGCGGACGGGTCGGATCGAGGCGATCCATGGCTTGGGGAACCGAGGCCACGACCTGGTCGGGGACGCGTACGACACAGATGTGGTGGTCGGGGATCAGAGTGATGCGGCGGCGGCCCTGGTCGGGCGAGCCGTCCAGCACGATGGTGCCGGTCTCGGCGATCGCCACCGCACACGCCGTGACCACGCTGTCGACCCCGTCCAGCTCTCGCGGAGTGCTCTGCGCGCGATCGGCGACCTGTTCGACGCCCTTCAGCCAGTGGGACGGCAGCCCCGGCGGCACCAGAACGCTCCGTGAGCCCCGTTCGGTGAGCAGCCGGGTGAGCAGCGACGGCAGGCCGGCGTCATCCGTCCGGTGCACGAGGGCCCGATAGTCGGCCAGATTCTCCGCGAGCAGATCCACCGTCTCCTCGACACGCCGGGCACCGTGCTCGCGCAGATAGTCCCGTTGAACGGCCTGCTCGTACGGCGTGTCGTCCTGTTGTACGTCCGCGATCGCGCGCCGCACCCGGCCCAGGATCAGATCCCTGCTGCTCACTTCGCCGTGTCCTTTCCACCGTTCGTACGCTGCCACCAGTCCCGGAACGGCTCCGCGGGCACCGCCGGCAGATCACGGGTCTCGCTCCACGCCTTGCCGGGGCCCGGCAAGGTCCGAGGATGGAAGCGGCGGGTGCGGGAGGCGAGCCGCTGGCCGGTGCGCAGGGCGCCGGGGTGGCTGAACGCCCAGCGGGCCGCGCGCATCGCCGCCCGCTCGGCGGCATGGCCCTTGGCGGGCTTGAGCACGACCTTGTTGCCCTGGCTGGTGGCCGGACCGCCCTCGGCGATCCGCTCGCGCAGATGGACGAGCACTTCCGGGATGTCGATGGCGACCGGGCAGACCTCGTAGCAGGCGCCGCACAGCGAGGAGGCGTACGGGAGGGAGGCGTCGATCTCGCTCGCGGTGCCCCGGAGTTGAGGGCTGAGGATGGCGCCGATCGGGCCGGGGTAGACCGAGCCGTACGCGTGGCCGCCGGCCCGCTCGTACACCGGGCAGACGTTGAGACACGCCGAGCAGCGGATGCAGCGCAGGGCCTGGCGGCCGACCTCGTCGGCGAGCGTGTCGGTGCGGCCGTTGTCGAGGAGGACCAGGTGGAAGGTCTGGGGGCCGTCCTCGTCGGTGGTGCCGGTCCAGGTGCTCGTGTACGGGTTCATGCGCTCGGCGGTCGAGGAGCGGGGGAGGGTCTGGAGGAAGACCTCCAGGTCCTGCCAGGTGGGGAGGATCTTCTCGATGCCGACGACCGAGATCAGCGTCTCGGGGAGGGTGAGGCACATCCGGCCGTTGCCCTCCGACTCCACGACCACCAGCGTGCCGGTCTCGGCGATCATGAAGTTGGCGCCGGAGACGCCGACCTTGGCGCGCAGGAACTTCTCGCGCAGATGGACGCGGGCGGCCTCCGCGAGCTCGGCGGGCGTGTCGGTCAGGCCCTCGGGGGCCGGGCGGCCCCACTCGCTCATCTCGCGGACGAAGATGTCCCGGATCTCGCCGCGGTTGCGGTGGATGGCGGGCACGAGGATGTGCGAGGGGCGGTCCTTGCCCAACTGCACGATGAGTTCGGCGAGATCGGTCTCGTAGGCGTGGATGCCCTCGGCTTCGAGCGCCTCGTTGAGGGCGATCTCCTGCGTGGCCATCGACTTGACCTTGACGACTTCGGTCTCGCCGGTCGCCTTCACCAGGTCCGTGACGATCCGGTTGGCCTCGTCGGCGTCGGCGGCCCAGTGCACGGTGCCGCCGGCCGCCGTGACCGACTCCTCCAACTGGACGAGGTACTGGTCGAGATGGCGGAGGGTGTGGTCCTTGATCTGTTTGCCCGCCTCGCGCAGCTCCGCCCAGTCCGCCAGCTCCGCGACCGCCTTGGCGCGCTTGGTGCGGATCGTGTGGGTGGCGTGGCGCAGATTGCCCCGCAGCGTCGTGTTGTGCACGGCTTCGTGCGCGGCCTTGGGGAAGGCCGGCATACCGACGAACGTCCCGCTCATGCCTTCGACTCCGCTTCCGTGAAGGTCCCCGGGACCGTGCTCGGCTCTTCTTCCGTGCTCGCCAGGATCTCCGCGATGTGCAGGGGCCGCATGCCCGTGTGGAGGCGGGACATCGTGCCGCCGATGTGCATCAGGCAGGAGTTGTCGGCGGCGCACAGCACATCGGCGCCCGTCGACTCGGCGTTGCGCACCTTGTCGGCGCCCATCGCCGCGGAGACATCGGCGTTCTTGACGGCGAAGGTGCCACCGAAGCCACAGCACTCGTCGGCGCCGGGCAGCTCGCGGAGCTCAAGTCCCTTCACCGCCTGGAGCAGCCGGTACGGACGGTCGCCGAGACCGAGGCTGCGCAGCCCGTGACAGGTGGGGTGGTACGTCACCGTGTGCGGGTAGTACGCGCCGACGTCGGTCACGCCGAGAACGTCGACGAGGAACTCGGTGAGCTCGTACGTCTTCGGCACGACCGGCGCGAGCGTGGCCGCGAGAGTGTCCCCGCGGCCTTCGGCGCGCGCCCGCTCGCCCATCCGCGGATACAGCTCACGCACCATCGCGCCGCACGACCCTGAAGGCGTCACGATCGCCTCGTACTCCCCGAAAACATCGGAGAAATGTCGGGCGAGCGGCTCGGCCTCGTGCCGGTACCCGGTGTTGTAGTGCGCCTGCCCGCAGCACGTCTGCGCCATCGGGAAGTCAACCTCTACGCCCAGCCTGGTCAGCAGTTTCACCACGGAGCGGCCCGTGTCGGGATAGAGCGTGTCGTTGACACAGGTCAGGAACAGGGCGACACGCATCGCGGCTCCTCGGGTTCGATCATCGGATGAGTGCAGCGTACGCGGCGGGCGCGTGACACGGGAGCCCCCTCTCACGGGCCGGTCAGCAGCCGGTCCTCCGCGGCACGCCAGGCGCCCGCGTCGCCCCCGGGCTCGTATCGCCGAAAGGGTTGTGTACGAGCCAGAAGCTGCCGCATCGACGCACGGTCGCCGACGAGTCCGTGCGCGCGGGCCTGCACGAGAACGTTGCCCAGTGCCGCCGCCTCCGCCGGGCCCGCCACCACGGGCAGACCGCAGGCGTCGGCGGTCAGCCGGCACAGCAGGTCGTTGCGGGCGCCGCCGCCGACGATGTGCACGACGTCGACCGGGTGGTCGGCGAGGGACTGGGCCTCTGTGATCGCCCGACGGTGGGCCAGGGCCAGCGAGTCGAGGATGCAGCGGGTGACCTCGGCGGGGGACCGGGGCACCGGCTGGCCCGACTCCCGGCAGGCGTCGGCGATCCGGGACGGCATCCGCCCCGGGGCCAGGAACGCCGCGTCGCCCGCGTCGACGACGGAGCGCAGCGGCGCCACCTCGGCCGCCGCGGGCAGCAGATCGTCCAGCTCCGGATCCCCCCACTCCCGCAGGCACTCCTGAAGCAGCCACAGCCCCATGATGTTCCGCAGATAGCGGACCGTGCCGTCCAGGCCCAGCTCATTGGTGAAGTTGGCCGCCCGGCTCGCCTCGGTGAGCACGGGCCCGTCCAGCTCCAGGCCCACGAGGGACCAGGTCCCGGTGCAGATGTACGCGAAGCGTTCCCCGGTGGCGGGCACCGCGGCCACCGCCGAGGCGGTGTCGTGCGAACCGACCGTGGTCACCGGGACCGGGCCGGTCAGCCCGGTCTCCTCCAGGACGTGCGGCTGGAGCAGTCCCGCCGGGTCTCCGGGGCGGCGCAGCGGCGCGAACAGGCCGAGGTCGATGCCGAGCCGCGCCGCGAGGTCGTAGGACCAGTCGCGCGTGCGGGGGTCGATCAGCTGGGTGGTGGAGGCGTTGGTGAGTTCGGTGCCCGCCTTGCCGGTGAGCCAGTACGCCAGCAGGTCGGGGATGAGCAACAGGCGCCGCGCGGAGGCGAGTTGGGGGGAGGAGCGGGCCGCCGTCAACTGGTACAGGGTGTTGAAGGGCGCGTACTGGAGCCCGGTCGCCGCGTACAGGTCCGGAGCGGGCACCGACGCCCACACCTTCTCCGCTACGCCCTCGGTGCGCGGGTCGCGGTAGTGCACCGGGTTGCCGAGCAGAGCTCCGTCCGCGTCCAACAGGCCGTAGTCCACCGCCCAGCTGTCGATCCCCACGGAGTCGACCTGCCCTGCCGCCCGCAGACCGTCCAGGACCCCCGAGTACAGCGCGAGAATGTCCCAGCGCAGCCCTTCGGGAAGGCGGACCGGCCGGTTCGGGAAGCGGTGCGCCTCGGTGAGGTCCAGCGAGTCGGGGCCCACACGGCCGACCATGACGCGCCCGCTGGACGCGCCGAGGTCGACCGCGGCGAACGAGGCGGTCGTCGTCATCGCAGGAACGCGGCGGCGACGCCGGCGTCGACCGGGATGTGCAGCCCCGTCGTGTGCGTCAACTCCCCACCTGTCAGGGCGAACACGGCGTTCGCGACATGCTCGGGGAGCACCTCACGCTTCAGGATCGTCCGCTGCGCGTAGAACTCGCCGAGCTTCTCCTCCTCGATGCCGTACGTCGCCGCGCGCTGTGCGCCCCAGCCGGCCGCGAAGATCCCCGAGCCGCGCACCACACCGTCCGGGTTGACCCCGTTGACCCGGATCCCGTGCTCGCCCAACTCGGCTGCCAGTAGCCGTACTTGATGAGCCTGATCGGCCTTGGTCGCGGAGTACGCGATGTTGTCGGGACCGGCGAATACCGCGTTCTTGGAGGCGATGTAGACGATGTCGCCGCCCAGGCCCTGCCTGCTCATCACGCGGGCCGCCTCGCGCGAGACGAGGAAGGAGCCCCGGGCCATGATGTCGTGCTGGAGATCCCAGTCCTTGGCAGTGGTCTCCAGGAGCGGCTTGGAGATGGAGATACCGGCGTTGTTCACGACGAGATCGACGCCGCCGAAGGCGAGCACCGCCGACTTGAACGCCTCGGCGATCTGGTCCTCCGACGTCACGTCGACGGTGACGGCGACGGCCCTGTCGGGACCGCCCAGCTCCGCGGCGACGTCGGCCGCCCCCTGCGCGTTGAGATCCGCGACCACGACACAGGCGCCCTCGGCAGCCAGCCGACGGGCGATCGCCTTGCCGATCCCGCTCCCGGCGCCCGTCACCAGGGCCACCCGGGTGGCCAGCGGCTTGGGCCTCGGCATCCGCCGGAGCTTGGCCTCCTCCAGCGCCCAGTACTCGATGCGGAACTTCTCCGACTCCTCGATCGGCGCGTACGCCGACACGGCCTCCGCCCCGCGCATCACATTGATCGCGTTGACGTAGAACTCGCCGGCCACCCGTGCGGTCTGCTTGTCCTTGCCGAAGCTGAACATGCCGACACCGGGGATCAGGACGATCGCCGGGTCCGCGCCGCGCATGGCGGGGGAGTCGGCGTCGGCGTGCCGCGTGTAATAGGCGGCGTACTCCTCGCGGTACTCGGCGTGCAGCTCACCCAGGCGGGCGACCGCGTCCTCGACCGAAACGGTCGGCGGCAGGTCAAGCACCAGCGGCCTGACCTTCGTACGGAGAAAGTGGTCCGGGCAGGAGGTACCGAGGGCGGCGAGCCTCGGGTGCTCGGCGCGGGAGACGAAGTCCAGCACCTCCGCCGAGTCGTTGAAGTGGCCGACCTGCGGCTTGTCCCGCGAGGCGATCGCCCTGATGTACGGGGCCAGGACGGCGGCCCGCTCGCGGCGCTCCGACGCGTCGAGTGCGCCGTAACCGTCGAGCACCGGCCCGAACGGCTCCGCCTTCCCGCGCTCGGTGAGGAAGGCCTCGGCCGTCCGGATGATGTGCAGCGAGTTGCCCT
Organism: Streptomyces sp. NPDC093544; assembly: GCF_040683495.1. NCBI lineage: Bacteria > Bacillati > Actinomycetota > Actinomycetes > Kitasatosporales > Streptomycetaceae > Streptomyces > Streptomyces sp. NPDC093544. The sequence continues at coordinate 172,944 of NZ_JBFBEA010000014.1, forward strand.
CGCACTCCTTCGCCGTGGCACCCCACGCGGTGATGCCGTGGCCGCCCAGGACGCAGCCGATCGCCCCCGGATTGGCCTCCTTGACCGCCGCGATGTCCAGCCCGAGCTGGAAACCGGGCCGGCACCACGGCACCCACACCACGCTGTCCCCGAAGCACTCGGCGGTCAGCTTCTCCCCGTCCGCCGCGCACGCGAGCGCGATGCCCGAGTCGGGGTGCAGGTGGTCGACGTGCGGCGCGTCCACCAGAGCGTGCATCGCGGTGTCGATGGACGGAGCGGCGCCCCCCTTGCCGTGCAGGCAGTAGTCGAACGCGGCGACCATCTCGTCCTCGCGTTCCACCCCCGGATAGACGCCCTTAAGCGCATGCAACCGGTCCAGCCGCAACACAGCGAGCCCGCCCTCGGTCAGGGTCCCGAGATCACCCCCCGACCCCTTGACCCACATCAACTCGACATCACCACCGGTGACGGGATCGGTATCGGTGCCCTTCGCGGACGTGTTGCCGCCCGCGTAGTTGGTGTTACGGGCGTCAGCACCAAGCCGACGGGACCGGGCGAGCAGAGCAGCGGCTTCGGAATGGATAGCCATGATCAGTCCTTCACAAGAAAACCAACGTGCACGGAGACGCCCCTCCAGGGGCGCGGGGAACTGCGCGACCAGCCACAGACGGCCCGCAGCCTGCCACCGCCGGAACCCGGCAGACGCGACGCAGCACAGCGCAAGGCAGCACAGCGTCTACGCCCCCCAGCCGGCTTGTTGCCCACCCACGCGCTCCGCAGAGATCTTCGCTGCCCACCCGGACCGGTGGTACGCCGCCACGGGATCGGGGTCGAGCTCCAACTCCTCCCGCAAGGAGGCCAATAGCGGACGCACGTCCGAGTTGTACGCATCCATCAACACCGCGTTCGCCGCCAGTACATCCCCACCCCGCTGTGCTTCACCAAGCGCGGAACGGTCGACGAGAAGCGCCTTCGCCGTGGCCTCCTGGACGTTCATCACGGACCGGATGATCGCCGGGATCTTCGCCTCGATGTTGTGGCACTGGTCGAGCATGAAAGCGATGTCCGGTGTGAAGCCGCCGCCGCGGATCACCTCGTACATGATCCGGAACAGCTGGAAGGGGTCGGCGGCGCCCGCCATCAGGTCGTCGTCGGCGTAGAAGCGTGAGTTGAAGTCGAAGCCGCCGAGCTTCCCCTCACGCAGCAGCGTCGCGACGATGAACTCGATGTTGGTGCCGGGCGCGTGGTGCCCGGTGTCCACCACGACCTGCGCCTTGGCACCGAGCTTGAGGCAGTGGGCGTACGCCGTGCCCCAGTCCGGCACGTCCGTCGTGTAGAAGGCGGGCTCGAACAGCTTGTACTCCAGCAACAGCCGCTGGTCGTCGCCGATGCGCTCATACACCTTCGCCAGGCCCTCGGCGAGCCGGTCCTGACGCTCGCGGATGTCGTCCTGGCCCGGGTAGTTGGTGCCGTCGGCGAACCACAGCTTCAGGTCCTTCGAACCCGTCGCGTCCATGATGTCGACGCACTCCAACAGATGATCAAGAGCCTTGCGGCGCACCACCGCGTCCGGATGGCAGATGCTGCCGAGCCGGTAGTCGTCGTCCTGAAAGGTGTTGGAGTTGATCGTGCCCAGCTTCAGTCCACGCTCCTCCGCGTGCTTCGCCAACGCCGCGTAGTCCTCGACCTTGTCCCAGGGGATGTGCAGCGCGACGCTCGGGGCCGCCCCGGTGAACTCGTGCACCTTCGCCGCGTCGTCCAGCTTCTCGCGCGGATCGCGCGGTACGCCGGGCTGCGTGAACACCTTGAAACGCGTTCCCGAGTTCCCGTACGCCCATGACGGCGTCTCTACTGCCTGGGTCTTGAGAGCGGCTTTCACCGCGGCGAGCTCGGTCACTTCAGGGCTCCTGTGACATCTGGTCTTGAAGACGGTCTGGAACGCGTCCGGAAGGCATTTGAAGGGCGTCTCAAAGACGTCTGAAAGGTGTCTGGATGAAACGATTCAGAGAGCGAAACTATGAGGCTGCCAGGGGGCTGTCAACCCTTCTGGCGGGGGCTGTTTCTCGTAACTCTCTTGTGACCGCTGGATATCGAGATTTTCGAGGCGGACCCATTGACGTGACCTGGGCTACATGTCTAACGTCCCGGCAACCTAGTTGAAACCTTTCACGACGTCGTGAGGCTTCTCGGCCCGCGTCGTTGAGGAGCCCCCATGACCCACCGGTCCGACGCGGGCCCGGCCCCCGTCCTGGCGCTTGAGGACATCTCCAAGTCCTTCGGCGCCGTACGTGCCTTGCGCGACGTTTCCCTGGAACTGTTCCCCGGCGAAGTGCACGCACTCGCCGGCGAGAACGGCGCGGGCAAGTCGACCCTCATCAAGACGCTCGCCGGCGTGCACCGACCGGACGCCGGCTGGGTGCTGCTCGACGGCGAGCCCACCGTCTTCCACGGTCCCGCCGACGCCCGGGACGCGGGCATCGCGGTGATCTACCAGGAGCCCACGCTCTTCCCCGACCTCTCGATCGCCGAGAACATCTTCATGGGCCGCCGACCTCGGCGCTCCCTCGGCCGCATCGACCACAAGGCCACGCGCACCGCGACCCTGGCCCTGATGAAGCGCCTGGGCGTCGAACTCGACCCCGACCGCCCGGCGCGCGGCCTGTCCATCGCCGACCAGCAGATCGTCGAGATCGCCAAGGCCCTCTCCTTCGACGCCCGCGTCCTGATCATGGACGAGCCGACCGCGGCCCTCACCGGCAGCGAGGTGGCGCGTCTGTTCGGCGTCGTCCGCACCCTGCGCGAGCAGGGTGCGGCCGTGCTGTTCATCTCGCACCGGCTGGAGGAGATCTTCCGGATATGCCGGCGGGTGACCATCCTGAGGGACGGCGCCCTGATCTCCAGCGAACCGCTGGAGGGCATGACCGAGGACGATCTCGTACGCCGGATGGTCGGCCGTGACCTCGACGAGCTCTATCCCAAGCAGGACGTCGAAGCGGGCGAAGTGGCCTTGAGCGTACGGCGGCTCACCCGCGAGGGCGTCTTCAGCGATGTCTCCTTCGATGTCCGGCGCGGTGAGATCGTCGGTCTCGCCGGGCTCGTCGGCGCCGGTCGCACCGAAGTAGCCCGGGCGGTGTTCGGCGTCGACCGGTGGGACGGCGGTGAGGTGGCCGTCGACGGTAAGCCGCTGACGAACGGCGCGCCCTCTCTGGCCGTGGCCGCGGGGCTGGCCCTCGTACCCGAGGACCGGCGCGCCCAGGGCCTGGTGATGGACATGTCCATCGAGCGCAATATCGGCCTGACCGGGCTGCGTACGACCGTGAAGGCCGGACTGGTGGACCGGGGCGCCGAGCGAAGCCGCTCGCTCGACTGGGCGGTCAAGCTCCAGGTGAAGTACGCGCGGATCGCCGACGCCGTGTCCACGCTCTCCGGCGGCAACCAGCAGAAGGTCGTTCTCGCCAAGTGGCTGGCCACCGGACCCAAGGTGCTGATCGTCGACGAGCCGACCCGTGGCATCGACGTCGGTACGAAGGCCGAGGTGCACCGGCTGCTCAGCGAGCTGGCCGGCGACGGGGTGGCCGTCCTGATGATCTCCTCCGACCTGCCCGAGATCCTCGGCATGGCCGACCGTGTCCTCGTGATGCACGAGGGGCGGCTCACCGCCGAGATCCCGCGCTCCGAAGCCACCGAGGAATCAGTGATGGCCGCAGCCACCGGGAGGGCCGCCGCATGACGACGACCATGACGGGGAGGGCCGCTGTATGAAGGCGACCGTCACAGGGAGGGCCGACGCGTGACCGTGACCGCGCCCAACCCGAATCCGGCGCCCGCCGCCGAGGTGCCCAAGTCGAGCGGCACCCGGCTGGTGGACCGTGTCTTCAAGATGCGGGAACTCGCCATCCTGGCCGTCTTCCTGGTGATGATCGTGATCACCCAGCTGGGCAACAGCGAGTTCCTCTCCGAGCAGGGCATCAAGGACCTGCTGCTGAACGCGACCATCCTGGTGCTCGTCGCCACCGGTCAGTCGCTGGTCGTGATCACCCGGAACGTCGACCTGTCGGTCGGCTCGACGCTCGGCATCAGTGCCTTCGCGGCCGGCAACTATCTCCAGGGCGGCGGAAACCCCGTCGTCGCGCTCGCCCTCGCGATCCTGCTCGGCGTCGGCTGCGGACTGGTGAACGGGCTGCTGGTCAGCCTCGGTCAGGTGCCCGCGCTCGTCGTCACCCTCGGCACGCTCTACATCATCCGCGGCATCGACTCCATCTGGGTCGGCTCCCGCCAGATCACCGCGGCCAACCTCCCCGACTCCTTCATCGACTTCGGCTCCGACGGCATCTCGGCGGTGCCCTGGCTCGCGCTGATCGCGGTGGCGGTCGTGGTGGTCACCGCGTACTACCTCAAGCACTTCGGCAGCGGACGCGAGCTGTACGCGCTCGGCTCCAACCCGGAGGCCGCGCGGCTCGCCGGCATCCCTGTCCGCAAGCGGATCCTGACCGCGTACGTCGTCTGCGGCGGCCTCGCCGGGCTCGCGGGCGCCCTGTATCTCGCCCGGTTCGGCAACGTGGACTCCGGTACGGGCAACGGCTATGAACTCACCGTCGTCAGCGCGGTCGTGGTCGGCGGTGTCGTCTTCACCGGCGGCTCCGGCAGCGTCTACGGGGCCGCGCTCGGCGCACTGCTCCTCACCTCGATCAACAGTGTGCTGCCCGCGCTCGGGGTCAGCTCCGTCTGGGTGCTCGCCATCAACGGCATCCTGCTCATCCTCGCCATCGCGGTCGACCGGATCGTCGCCCTGCGGGTGGCGACCGCCCTGAAGAAGAGGAACGCCCGCCATGGCTGACTCCGCTCTCACGCGCGCCGTCCGCCGGCCCGCCTTGAAAAGGTGGGATTCAGCCGTCGGCGTGCTCCTCCTCGTCGTCCTGCTGTTCTCCTTCGGGTTCGTCGACGGCTTCGGCAACGCGCTCAACCTGTCGTTCCTGATCGGCAACACGCTGCCCATCGCGCTGATCGCGCTGCCGATGACCCTGCTGGTCGTGGCGGGAGAGATCGACCTCTCGGTCGCGTCCACGGCCGGGCTGTCCGGCGCGGTGATGGGCGCGCTGTGGAACCAGGGCATGACCATCGAGACGATCATCCCGCTGTGCCTGCTGCTGGGCGTGGTGTGCGGGCTGATCAACGGTCTGCTGGTGACGCGGCTCGGGCTGCCGTCCCTCGCTGTCACCATCGGTACGCTCGCCGCCTACCGGGGCATCGCGCAGATCGTGCTCGGCTCGGACGCGGTGACCGACTTCCCCACCCAGTACCTGGACTTCGCGGCCGGACGCATCGGCGACACCTTCATCCCGTACGCGTTCCTGCCCTTCCTGGTGCTGCTCGTGATCGCCGTGGTCGTGCTGCACGCCACCCCGTTCGGGCGGTCCGCCTTCGCGGTCGGCGCGAACGAGGAGGCCGCCCGGTTCGCGGGCATCCGCGTCAAGCGGCAGAAGCTGCTCCTGTTCGTCGCCACCGGCTTCATGGCCTCGCTCACCGGCATCTTCTGGGCGCTGCACTACGCCAGCGCCCGCTACGACAACGCCACCGGACTCGAACTGTCCGTCGTCGCCGCCGTGTTGCTCGGCGGCATCGATTTCGACGGCGGCAAGGGCACGCTCGGTGGCGCCATCGCCGGGGTGTTTCTGCTCGGGGCTCTGCAGAACGTGATGAGCCTGCAGGATGTCTCGGCCCAGTCGCAGATCGTCGTCACCGGCGTCCTGCTCGTCCTGTCCGTGCTCGGTCCGCGGGTCGCACGGCAGATCTCAGTCGCTCGGGCGCAAAGGCTGACATAGATGGGCTGTTCGAAAGCTGCCGGTCCGTTGTGGCTGGTCGCGCCCACGCGGCGGAGCCGCAAATGGACACCGTCCCGCGCCCCTTCAGGGCGCGTCCGCTCACCTTCGTTCAAAGGACCCCGCCATGCGCAAGTCATCCCTCCGCCGCACCTGTGTGGCCCTCGCCGCCGTCACCTCGCTCGCCCTGGCCGCCACGGCCTGCGGCGGGACCACCAAGAAGGACGTCAGCAACGAGACAGGCTCGGCCGCCGCGGCCGGCACCGCCGACCCGAACGCGGCCACCAAGAAGGGCCTCACCGTCGGCTTCCTGCCCAAGGCGGTCAACAACCCGTACTTCACCTCTGCCGACAAGGGCGGCGAGGCGGCCCTCAAGGAACTGGGCTCCAGCTACAAGGAGGTCGGCCCGAGCAGCGCCACCGACACCAGCGGCCAGGTGAGTTACGTCAACACGCTCACCCAGCAGCAGGTCGACGCCATGGCCGTCTCCGCGCAGGACCCGGGCGCTCTGTGCACCGCGCTCAAGCAGGCCATGAAGAACGGCATCAAGGTCATCACGTACGACTCCGACACCAAGCCCGACTGCCGCAACGCCTTCGTGTCGCAGGCCAGCGCCGAGGACCTGGGCCGTACCGAGGTGCAGCTGCTCGCCGAACAGATCGGCTACAAGGGCGAGATCGCGATCCTGTCCGCCGCGCAGACCGCGACGAACCAGAACACCTGGATCGACTTCATGAAGGACGAGCTGAAGGACCCCAAGTACAAGGACATCAAGCTGGTGAAGGTCGCGTACGGCAACGACGACGCCCAGCAGTCCTTCCAGCAGACCCAGGGCCTGCTCCAGGAGTACCCGAAGCTGGCCGGGATCATCTCCCCGACCACCGTCGGCATCAAGGCCGCCGCCCAGTACCTGTCCGGCTCCAAGTACAAGGGCAAGGTCAAGCTGACCGGCCTCGGCACCCCCAACGACATGCGCAAGTACGTCAAGAACGGCACCGTCGAGGCCTTCGAGCTGTGGAACCCGGCGACGCTCGGCGAGCTGGCCGCGCGGACCGCCGTGGCCATGTCCTCGGGACAGATAACCGGCAAGGAGGGCGAGACCTTCAAGGCCGGTGCCATGGGCGAGTTCACCATCGGCAAGGACGGTGTGATCAACCTGGGCAAGCCGACGGTCTTCGACGCCAAGAACATCGACCAGTTCGACTTCTAGAACTTTCAGGACCCTCCAAGACTTCCAGGACCCTCCAGGACGTCTTGTGCGCCTTTTGTTCGCCTTCCAGGCCATGAGGCGACGCACGTTGTCGGCGACCGCTCTGGTGGGCTCGGGGGGCGAGCCCAGGCCTGGCAGCCGGTACGGCGCACGCGGCCGACCCAGGCCTGTCCGTCACCCTGACCGGGAAGTCCAGTGGCAGGGCGCCCTCACCGCTGCGTGTCGTCGATTTCCGGCTGCCCGCGTGACCACTGCTTTCGGCGGACCCGCGGGTAATGTGATGATCCGCGTGCCGTTTCCCGTGCCCCTGGAGGTCCCTGCCTGATGGCCCATTCGGTGGGTATCAAGGACGTCGCCCGCGCCGCCGGAGTCTCGGTCGGCACGGTCTCGAACGTCATCAACCGCCCGGACTCGGTCGCCACCGAGACCCGTGCCCGCGTGCTGTCCGCGATCGACCGGCTCGGCTACGTCCGCAGCGAGTCCGCGCGCCAGCTGCGGGCCGGGCGCAGCCGGATCATGGGCCTGCTCGTCCTCGACATGGGCAACCCGTTCTTCGTGGACGTCGCGCGCGGCGCCGAGCGCGCCGCGCGGGACACCGGGCTCGGCGTGATGGTCTGCAACAGTGCCCAGAGCGCGAGCGAGGAGGCCGAGTACCTCTCCCTCTTCGCCGAGCAGCGGGTGCGCGGTGTGCTGCTCACGCCGACGGACGCGAGCGGGCGCAACATCGAGGCCTTCCGCCGCAACGGCATCCCGTTCGTGCTCGTCGACCGGGTGGCTGACGGCACCACCGAGTGCTCGGTCTCGGTCGACGACGTGGCGGGCGGCGCGCTGGCCGTACGTCATCTCATCGACGCAGGTCACCGCTCCATCGCGTACGTCAGCGGGCCCCCAGGCCTCAACCAGGTCAGGGACCGCAGGACGGGCGCCCTGAACGCCCTGACCGAGGCGGGGCTCGGCCCTGAGCGCATGCGCGAGCTGCCCACCGAGCGGCTCGACGTAGCCGCCGGGCGCGATGCCGGCGCCCGGCTCCTGGGCCTTGCCGACCGCCCGACCGCCGTCTTCTGTGCCAACGACCTGCTCGCGCTCGGCGTGCTGCAGGCCATGTACGCGGCCGGGGTCGGCGTCCCCGACGACCTCGCGATCGTCGGCTACGACGACATCGAGTTCGCCGCCGCCGCGGCCGTCCCGCTCACCTCTGTACGCCAGCCCGCCGTGACCATGGGAGCCCTCGCCGCCGAGCTGCTCCTGGAGGAGACCGAGGCGGAGACCGCGCCCACGCCGCACGAGCACCGGCGCGTGGTGCTCCAGCCGGAGCTGGTGGTGCGCCGTTCCAGCCTGTCGGCGCGCTGAGTGACCGTTCAGTTGCGGCCACTTTCGCGCTGAGCCGCTGTTCAGTAGGATTTCTTGATCCCGGGCTCGGCAGCCCGCGGATCATGTGCTCAACTGGGGCGCAGCCTGGAAACCGTTCGTCTCGGGAGCCCTGTTGACCGTCAGCTACCGCCAGCCCGGTGTCGTTCTCACCGACCGACACTTCACCGTGCCTCTCGACCACGCCGATCCGGCGGGGGAGAGTATCGAGGTGTTCGCCCGCGAGGTGGTCGCGAGCGAGAAGGCACACCAGGACCTGCCGTGGCTGGTCTATCTCCAGGGTGGTCCCGGTTTCGGGGCGAATCGTTTCGTCGGCAAGCAGGCCTGGCTCGGCCGAGCCCTGAAGGACTTCCGGGTACTGCTCCTCGACCAACGCGGCACCGGCCACTCCACCCCCGCCAACCGGCAGACCCTGCCCCTGCGCGGTGGCCCGAGCGAACAGGCCGACTACCTCGAGCACTTCCGCGCCGACTCCATCGTCCGAGACTGCGAGATCATCCGCCGCCTGCTCACCGGCGGTGCCCCCTGGACCGTACTCGGCCAGAGCTTCGGCGGCTTCTGCGCGGTGCACTACCTGTCCACCGCGCCCGAGGGCCTGAGCGCCGCCCTGATCACCGGCGGGCTGCCGACCCTGGACGGCCACGCGGACGACGTCTACCGGGCCGCGTATCCGCGTATCGAGCGCAAGGTCGTCGCGCACTACGCGCGTTACCCACAGGACGTCGAGCGGGCCCGCCGGATCGCGGAGTACCTCCTCCAGCACGAGCCGGTCCTGCCCGGCGGCTTCCACCTGACCGCCGAGGCCTTCCAGTCGCTCGGCATCCTCCTCGGTGGCGGCGAGGGCAGCCACCGCCTCCACTACCTCCTGGAGCAGGCCTTCGTCCGCACCCCACAGGGCCCGGCTCTCTCCGACGCCTTCCAGGAGGAGGTGCTGGGGCTGCTGTCGTACGCGGGCCACCCGCTGTACGCCCTCGTCCACGAGGCCTGCTACGCCCAGGGCGACCGCCCCACCGACTGGTCCGCGGAGCGGGTGCGCGCCGAGTTCCCGCAGTTCGACGCGGCCAAGGCACTCGCGGACGACCGGCCGGTGCTGTTCACCGGTGAGTCCGTGCACCCTTGGACCTTCGACACCGACCCGGCGCTGCGCCCGCTGCGCGAAACCGCCGAGGAACTGGCTGCCCGCACCGACTGGCCGGTGCTGTACGACCCCGCCAGGCTCGCCGCCAACGAGGTGCCGGTCGCCGCTGCGGTCTACCACGACGACATGTACGTCGACACCGGGCACGCCCTGCGTACGGCGCGCGCCATCCGGGGGCTGCGTACCTGGGTGACCGACGAGTTCGAGCACGACGGCGTACGGGCGGGTGGACCGCGTGTCCTGGACCGGCTGCTGGCACTCACGCGCGACGAGGTCTGAGGTCCTGAAGTCCTGAAGCCCCCTAGGATTCTGACGGGCCGTCAGAATCCAGAGGGGGCACGGATGATCGACACCACGCGTACGGACATCCCGGAGGGTGAGGAGCGGCTGCGCCTCGACGTCGAGGACGGCATCGGCGTCCTCACCCTCTGCCGCCCGGCGAAACTCAACGCCTGGAGCTGGGAGTCCACGCGCCAACTAGGCCTGTTCGCCGACCGCATCCGGTTCGACGAGTCGATCCGGGTGGTCCTGTTGCGGGCCGAGGGCCGGGCTTTTTGCGCGGGGATCGACGTCACGGCGCCGGGCGGTGCGATCATCGGCCGCTCCGGCTCCGAGCGTGCCCGCAACTACTACGAGGGCCTGCGCTGGGCACACGAGCGGTTCGCCGCCTTCGCGCATCTGCCGCAGCCGGTCGTCGCGGCGGTACAGGGCTACTGCCTGGGCTTCGGATTCGAGCTCGCGCTGATGGCGGACATCAGGATCGCGGCCGGTGACGCCGTGTTCGCGCTTCCGGAGGCCCAGCTCGGGGTCGCGGTGGACGCGGGTGGTGATCTGCGGATCGCACGCGAGGCGGGCGCCGGCTGGGCGAAGTTTTTCGCGCTGACCGGGCGGCGGCTGGACGCGGCCACGGCGGAGCGCCTGCATCTGCTCCAACTGGTTGTCGAACAAGCCGAGTTGGACAAGTCGGCCCGTGGCGTCGCCGCCGAGATCGCGGCGAACGGCCCCCTCGCCGTGCAGGGGATCAAGCGTGACATCGACGCCTACGCGGACGCCGGTCTCGCCGCCGCGCTCGATCGCACCGCCATGTCGGCGGCGCTCACCCTGACGTCCGAGGACTCGCGCGAGGGATACGCGGCCAAGGGCGCCCGCCGCGTACCGCGCTTCGAAGGGAAGTGACCGACATGTTCTGATCAGTTCTGGTCGACATGCCGGAGGTATGGGGGACTGATGAACGACAAGGAACTGCTCGCGGGCCGATTCGAGGAGAACCGCGGCCACTTGAGGGCTGTGGTTTCCGGATGCTCGGCTCGCGCCGCCGGGACGGTCAGCCGGTGAAGGGGCCCCGCCCCAGCTGCTCCCTCACCGGCACCACCGGCGGGCTGACGATCCCCCTGCGCTGCCAGTTCGCGCCATCCACCACCAGGGTGTGGCCGGTGATGAAACGGGCGTAGGGGGAGGCCAGGAAGGTGGCGGCCCAGCCGAGTTCGCGTGGGGCGCCCACCCGGAGCGCGGGCTGACGCATGTCGTGTCCCTCAGCCCGGTCCAGGTTGCCGCGGATGTCGGCGGTCATGTCCTCGTGCGGCATCAGCCCGGGCACCAGCCCGTTGATCTGGATGCCGTACGGCCCCCACTCCACGGCCAGCGTCTCCACCAGGTTGCGTACGCCGGCCTTGGCCGCCGCGCTGTGCGCGAAGCCTGGGCCGCCCGTCCAGGCGTACGACGCGCCGACGTTGATGATCGAGCCGGGTGTGCCGGCGGCCAGATGACGCCTGCCGAACTCACGGGTCATCAGAAACGTTCCGGTGAGCGTGATGTCGACGACCGCACGCCAGGCGTTCGGGGACATCTCCTCCGCGGGTACGGGGAAGTTGGCGGCGGCGTTGTTGACCAGTACGTCCGGCAGGCCGCAGGCGTCGAAGACCGCGGCGATGCGGTCCGGGTCCCGTATGTCGCACACGGTCGTGGTCACCCGCGTGCCCGAGGCCGCCAACTCCTTCTGCGCGGAACGCAGATGCTCTTCGTCGCGGCTGGCGATCACCAGGTCGGCGCCGAGCCGGGCGAACTCCGTCGCGATCGCCTTGCCGAGTCCGGTGCCGCCGCCTGTGACCAGGACGAGGGAGCCTTCGTACGTCCCGGGCGGCAGCGCGCTCGCGCCCTGCGGAGGAGGGGCGGGCAGCCCGCGGGGGGCTGGTGTGTTGTCCATGGCTGCCTGGATACCTGGTGTGCCTCCAAATCTCCAGAAGCAGGGCGGGGCGGGGTCGTGGTGGTGCAGGTGAGGTGTTTTCGCCCCCTCCGCCCCGACCCGACCCTTGCCCCTGGGGCTCCGCCCCCTGGACCCCCGCTCCTCAAGCGCCGGAGGGGCTGACCCTCCCCCAGGGGATTCTTCAGCCCGTCCGGCGTTTGAGGACGAGGCCGTTCAGGCCGACAGCGGGGGTCTGGGGGTGCAGCTCCCAGGAACAAGGGACGGGTAGGGGCGGAGGGGGCGAAAACCGCATAGCCCCAGTTCAGTACGCTGGGCACCATGCAAGAGGACAGCGGACCAGCCGAAGACCGGCGCCTCGACCTCGAGGCCGACTGCGGCGCATGCTTCGGGCTCTGCTGCGTCGCGCTCCCCTTCACCCGCTCGGCCGACTTCGCGATCGACAAGCCCGCCGGGAAGCCGTGCCCGAACCTGCGGACCGACTCCCGGTGCGGCATCCACACGGAACTGCGGCAGAAGGGCTTCACCGGCTGCACGGTGTACGACTGCTTCGGCGCCGGCCAGAAGGTCTCGCAGCTCACCTTCGGCGGCCGGGACTGGCGCGAGGGGACTCGCGAGCAGGCCCAGCAGATGTTCGACGTCTTCCCGGTCGTGCGCCAACTTCACGAACTGCTCTGGTATCTGCAAGAGGCCCTGACACTTCCCGCCGCCCAACCCCTCCACGCCGACCTCCGCGACGCGCTCGACAGGACCGAGCACCTCACGCACCGGACCCCGGAAGAACTGGGTGAGCTGGATGTGGGCGCACACCGGCAGGAGGTCAACGTGCTGTTGCTGCGGACCAGTGAACTCATGCGCGCGGGAGTCGGCCGGGGGAGCAAGAAGGACCGCCGGGGCGCCGATCTGATGGGCGCCCGGCTCAAGGGCGCCGACCTGCGGGGTGCCGGACTGCGCGGCGCCTACCTCATCGCCGCCGATCTCACAGGCGCCGACCTGCGAGGCGCTGACCTGATCGGCGCCGACCTGCGTGACACCGACCTCACGGACGCCGACCTGACCGGCGCCTTCTTCCTGACCCAGCCGCAGCTGAACGCCGCCAGGGGCAGCGCAGGGACGAAACTGCCGGAGTCACTCACCCGCCCGGGCCACTGGACGGCCGAGCGCTGAGTCCGGTACGGGCGCACGGCCTTCGAGGTGCAGCCGCAGCCCCGCCGGCATGAGCGTCAGTCGTTCGGCCACGCGGAGCCGGTAGCCGGGGTCGGGTCGCAGCTCATAGCGGCGCAGCAGCAGCCCCAGGACCAGCGTCGCCTCGTGCAGCGCGAACTGCCGGCCGATGCAGGCCCGCGCCCCGGTGCCGAACGGCTTGAAGGTGTGCGCGGGCCGCGACCGTACCGCCTTGGCGTCGAAGCGCTCCGGGTCGAACTCCTCGGCGTCCGCGCCCCAGACGTCCGGATCCCGGTGCAGCAGCGCCGTCAGGACCAGCGCCCACGCTCCCTGCCGCATCGGATGGACGCCGCCGAGGACCGTGTCCAGGCGGGCCTCGCGCGCGAAGGCGGGTGCGGTGGGCCAGAGCCGTAGGGACTCGTCGAGAACGCGGCGTACGTACCGGAGTCTGGCGACCTGGTCGTAGCCGGGCCGGGCCGTGTCACCCCACACGCGGTCCACCTCGGCCCGGGCGCGGGCGGCGATGTCCGGGTGCCGGGAGAGGTAGTGCAGGGCGAAGGAGAGGGCGCCCGAAGTCGTTTCGTGGCCCGCTACCAGGAAGGTGATGACCTGACGGCGGATGTTCTCCGGCGCCAGGCGTTCCCCGGTCTCGGGGTGGACGGTCTCCAGCATGCGGTCGAGCAGATCCCCTTCTCCGCTTGAGGACTGACGGTCCGTCACCACGGCGTCGACCGTGCGGTTGAGATACGCGATGTCGGCCTCGTTGCGACGTGAGGGGCCGCGGAGCAGCAGCGGGGCCAGGGGTGCGGGGACGGAATTGAGGCGCTGGGCGTAGCTCAGTGTGCCCACCATCGCGTTCACGAAGGGATGCGGCCGGGAGCGCTCGAAGGAACCGAAGTCGTGGCCGAAACCGGTCCGCGCGATCGTCTCCAGCGTCAGCTTCGTCATGTCGCCGGGCACGTCGACCGCGTTCCCCGCCGCCCGCTCCCGGTCCCAGCGGTCCATCAGGCGCTCGGTCACCGCGAGCATCATCGGGTGGTAGCCCTCCATGGCCTCACGGCTGAAGCCCGGAGCCAGGACGTCGTGCGCCAACTGCCAGTTCGGCTCGTGGTTGTACGCCGTGAACAGTCCGTCCCCGGCGACCGGGCGGAGGTTGGCGACCCCGAGGCCCACATGCTTGGTGAACCGCGACTCGTCGGCCAGCTCGGCCGCGAGGTCCGCGCCCCAGACGAACACGATCTCCTTGCCGAAGCCCTTGCGCCGGAAGATCGGCCCGAGCCGCCGCCCTAGCCGCAGCGAATCCTGAATGGGCGTACGGACGTTGGCGCCGATCGCGTCGCCGATCAGCGGGACCCGGCGCGGCGGATGCGGAATGCGGTGCAGCTCCGGCCAGCCCAGCTCGGCACTGCGGAACCCCTTGGGCAGCGTGGCCGCTGTCGTCTCCGCCATGACGCCATCTCCCTTGTCCCTGCGGCAGATTGAGTCTGTTGTACGCCGGTTCAATAGCGGAATTCAGTGTGATCCCGTTATTGAACCGACGTCAAGTAAAGTGCGGGCATGTCCGGGAACCAGCGGGAGCGGGTACGCCGTCGCCTCAGCACCGAAGAACGCCGGGAGCAGCTTCTCTCGGTGGGGGCGCGCCTGTTCTCGGAGAGCCCGTACGACGAGGTGTGGATCGAGCAGGTCGCCGAGATCGCCGGAGTCTCCCGCGGACTGCTGTACCACTACTTCCCGACCAAGCGGGACTTCTTCGCGGCCGTCGTCGAGCGCGAGAGCAAGCGGATGCTGCGCATGACGGCGGCGGTGCCCGGGATTCCTGTGCGCGAGCAGCTCGGCGCCGGCCTCGACACCTTCCTCGGCTATGTCGAGCAGCACGCGCACGGTTTCCGTGCCTTCCACCGTGCCGACGCGGCCGGCGACCAGGCCGTACGGAAGGTGTACCAGCAGGCGCTGGCCGCGCAGGAGCGGCAGATCCTGGCGGCGCTCGCCGCGGATCCGGAGATCGGCCGTACGCCCGAGGGGGAGCCTGAGCTGCGGATCGCCGTGCGCGGCTGGCTGGCCTTCACCACGGCCGTCTGCCTGGAGTGGCTGCGGGGCTCGGAGTTGAGCCGGGAACAGGTGCGCGATCTGTGTGCACGGGCGCTGCTGGGTGCGATTGCTCCCTGAGGCCCTGTCCCTGGGGTCCTTGAGGCCCGGTCGCTGAGGTCGCTGAGACCCGGTCCGGTCGCCGCTCGTCAAAAGCGCTCTCAAACGATGGCGAGTGTGGTTGGCGTACACCCGGATCTTCGATAGGTTAGGCAAGCCTTACCTAAGGAGGAGTCTGATGGGTGACCGTCACACCTGGACGGCCGCGCCTGCCGCGGCGGAGCGCGCGCGTTCGGTGCTCGCCGCGGCATGGTCATGCGCGGTGACCGCGGAAGGCGGCCGGGAGGAGTTCGTCGGTGCGCACTCCGTGGCCGCGGACGGCAGGATCCTCCTGCACGTGCCGGACGACAGCATGCTGCTCACGGCCGCGATCTGCGCACCTCGCGGCGAGCCGTCCGCAGTCCTGGAGTTCGCCGATGTCGCACCCGTTCCCGTACGGAACCGGATCCGTGCCCGGTTGTGGCTCGCCGGCTGGTTCGCTCCCGAGGAAGGGCATCTGGCGTTCCGTCCGACGCGCGCGGTGCTGCGCCAACCGTCCGGGACGGTCGTGGTCGACCTCAATGAACTGGCCGACGCCGACCCGGACCCCCTCGCCATTGCGGAGTCCGCGTTGCTCACCCATCTCGCCGAGGCCCACCCGGACGCGGTCGACCGGCTGACCCGGCTCGTCGAACCGGACAGCCTGCACGGCGCTGTGCGCGTCCAGCCCCTTGCCGTCGACCGCCACGGACTCACGCTGCGCATCGAGCGGGTGCGTGGCAACGGCGATGTACGGCTGCCCTTCCACAAGCCCGCCGACACCGTCGCGCAGCTCACCGAGCGGATGCATGTCCTGCTCAACCAGGCCAGCTCCGCGTCCTGCCCCCGCGCGCTACAGCGGCAGCGCACAGACGGCGACGGGTGAGGCGAACGGCTCACCCGCGAGCCGGAGTTCACCGCTCTCGCCGTCGACGTGGAAGACGCTGACGGTGCTCGACCTCTGGTTCGCCGCGAACAGCAACGTCTCGTCCGGCGAGAAGGCGATGTGGCGCGGGAAGTCGCCGCCGACCGGCACGGTGTCCAGGAGCTTCAGACGGGCGCCGTCCGCCTCGACCGCGTAGCGCGTGAGGCTGTTGTGGCCCCGGTTGGCGAGATAGGCGTAGGACCCGTGCGACGTCACCAGGATCTGCGCCGGATAACTCGTGCCCTCACCCGTCCCGGTGGGCTGCGGGTCGCCCGGCGTGAGCCGCCCGGTGGCCGCGTCGTAGGCGCAGACCGCGACCGTGTTGTCGACCTCGTTGGCGAGATACGCGAAGCGGCCGTCGGGGTGGAAGGTGAGATGGCGTGGTCCCGCACCTGGCCGGGTATGAGCCTGGGAGACCTCGGTGAGCGTGCCCTTGGACTCGTCCAGTCGGTAGCTGTAGACGGTGTCGGTGCCCAGGTCGACGGCGAGCACATGGCCGCCGTCGGGGCTGGTGATGAACTGGTGGGCGTGCGGCCCCTGTTGACCCGGACCGGGCGCGGGGCTCGAGTGCGTGACGACGTCGGTGCGCTCGCCGAGCGCACCCGAGGCGTCGATCGGGTGCACGGCGACACTCCCCGACCCGTAATTGGCGCTCAGCAGCCAGCGTCCGCTCGGATGCACGGACAGATGGCAGGGGCTCGCGCCACCGGTGCCGCGCGTGCCGAGAACGTCGTTCTGGGCGAGCCCTACGGCCGTCACCCTGCCCGCTTCCCGCTCATCGACGGCGTACAGCGTGCGGCCGTCCGGATGCGCTGCGAGATACGAGGGGTCGCCGACGCCGGTGATGACGGCGCCAGTGCTGGTGATGCCGCCCGTCACGGAGTCGTACGTGGCCAGGCCAATGCCCTTTCCGCCGCCCTCGACCGAGGTGTACGTCCCGAGGAACAGCGGGCGGGCTCCCGAGCCGCCGACGGAGGGCGCGGACGAGCCGGCCGTCGGCGCGGTCGTCCCCTCCGCAGAACCGGCCGTCGGCGGAACCGTTTTGGGGGCGGCCGGCGAGGGATCCGACGTGAGGGCGGCCGATGCCGCGACCGTCGTCACCGAGGCGGCCCCTGCCAGCGTGCCGACGAAACGACGCCTGGTCCAGCCGCCGCCCGAGCCGCGTGCCCGATCTGACCCACTGCTCATACCTGCACCCCGGGTGTCGGTTGCCTCACCTGCGACAGCCACCTTGGCGCGCGGCACCCGCGAAGTGCAAAAAAGGCCATGGGCGTTGCGGATTGCGCAACGGGATCTTGGCCGGTTACCAGTCACCGTCCTCGACCGGCTTGCCCGGCGCGTCCCCTAGCGGCTTCACCTGGTCGGGCGAGGGCTGCTGCCAGGGTTCATGGTCGTCACCGAGCCAGTCGCCCACCGACTGCACCGAGCTGAGCGTGTCCGTGGGGGAGAGGTCCGTGGCGTCCTGGTCGTAGTAGTCGAACCACGGGAGCCCCGCCCTGGTGTAGGCCGCGCGGTTCACGGGGGACGGCGGGGGCGCCTCGCCCGTGATGCGGCGCCACTCCGGAGGCGTCACCAGGTGCACGAACACCCGCCCGGCGGGCTCCTCGGCCCAGCCCTTGAGTGGTCGGTCGTCCTCGTAGACCTCCTGACGCATCGAGCCGCCGACCCCGAGACCCATCGCCGGAGCGCTGCCCGCCCGGCCGCCCGGTGCGCGGGCGGGACCCGGTGCGCCGCCAAAGGCGGGCGCTGCGGCCATCGGGAACGCGGCGCCGTAGCCCCCGACGGACACCGTCATCTCCCTGTGCGCCGCGGCCCTGCGGCGCTCCGCCTCACGCCAGGCACGCAGGTCCCCCTCGCTCAGCGGGAACGACTGCAACTGCACGCCGCCCCACACCTCCTCGCCGGTGACCTGGCCCTCGACGGTGGCGCCCAGGCCAAGGGGCACCGCCACGAACTGGCGGACCGTTCCCTTGCCGGAGTTGATCCCGTCGAGCCACGGCTGACGCGGCAGCACCACATAGTTCTGCGGGTCCCGGCCGAGCCGGGAACTCCACGGCTTGCCCGAGACCGCGCACACCTTGCCCACGCCGACCTGTAGAGCGGCCGGTTCCGCCGTACCCCCGAAACTCAGCCACATCGCCTCGCGCAGATACACCGGCAGCATCACACCGCCGCGCGCCCGCCATTCGGCGGGCACCGTGCCCGCGTAGTCCTCGACCCGACGTATCGGGAACTCGCCGAGTCCCGGAGGCAGCGCGTGCGTGCCCTTCTCGGGCAGGCGCAAGGTCCGTATGAACCGCACCCGCACCTCGCCCGGCAGGCACAGCGTGTTCCCTTCGATCCGCACGGTGCTGTCGGTCATCCGCCCGCTCCCCTCGTCGTTGTGAAGCATCCCCGTGAAGCATCCACGCGAAGTGTCCTCGTGAGGCCTCCTCGCGCGGCTTCCTCACATAGAACGACGGGAAGCAGCACGCCGGTTCCTGCGCAGCGCCCGCGGGACGCGCAGATATGGGCGCAGGCGCGTGAGCCGTGGCCAGCGCTCGCGGTCCTCGCGTGCGCACCGGTCCAGCTCCTCCAGGAGCCGTCGGGACCGGTACTCCGTGTCGAGCTCGGCGATGATCCGGTTGACCTCGGTCAGCACCGCGCCCTGCAGCTCCCATTGGCTGGCGTCGCGCTGGATCTCATCGAGGAACAGCTGGGCAAGTTTGTCGCGGGTGGCGGCGGCCGTGGTGAGTTCCGCGGTGAGCCGTTTCTCCGCCGACTCGGCACTGCGGGACACATCGGTGGTCACCAGGACGGCGAAACTGACGATGGCGTCGGCGACCTCGGACAGCAGCTGCTCAAGCACGGCCCCGGCCTGCGGCTCGAACAGCGGCTCCGGCTCGCGCTCCTTGGCCAGGTCGGTGAGGCTGCGTGCGAGCACCCGCAGGACCACCGTGCAGATCTCCAGTGTGTCGAGGCCGGTGCGCAGCACGACCCGGTGCAGCAGCCCCTCACGTACACGCGGATTGAGCTTCAGGCTGTCCTCGGCCTGCCGCAGCGCCGCGTCCACCTCGACGATGTCGTGGTCCAGGCGGCGCGCCTCGTGCAGCCGCTCGGCCGCCAGCGAGGCGGGGGTGCGGCCCGCGGCCTCCTCGCCGATCCGCAGCATCAACTGCCGCATCCGGCGCGCGAGATCCTCGATGGACTCACCGGCCACGCCCACCCACACCGGCGGCGCCAGTACGAGGTTGCAGGCGAGCCCCACGACCGCCCCGATCAGCGTTTCCAGCACGCGGGCCCAGGCCGTGTCACCCACCCTGGTGACGCCGAGGACCAGCATGGCGCTGATCGCCACCTCGGGAACGAACTCGCTGACCCGTACGAGATGACCCACGGCCAGCGAGGCGACGATCAGCAGGGCCAGACTCCACCAGGTCAGCCCCACCAGGCTGCTGAATGCGATGGCGACGAGGACGCCGGCGACCACGGAGTTCACCCGTCGGACGCCGGTGGTGATCGTGGCGTACAGGGTGACCTGCACGACGAGCAGGGCCGTCAGGGGCGCGGTGAGCGGCGCGGGCTCGGGGCTGAGGTGCAGGGCGATGACGTACGCGATCGTCGCGGCCGCCGCCGATCTGAGCGCCTGGACGACCACGGGCTCTCGTCGACGCTTCACGAGCTGGGCGACGGAGGTCGCCCACTCACCACGGTCCTCGCTACGTTCCTTTCGCACCCTTGGGCCTTTCCCGTTCCATAGGTGCATCGAACGTGTGGGGAAAACCGGATCTCCACCGACGAGTTTCCCCCCGACTCTATGCGGGGGCCCACCGGATGGTTCGCACGGGTCCGGCACGGGAGCCTTGGATCATGAAAAGGCACCGTTCCGGCACCGTTCTGGCCCTGCTCGTCTGCCTGGGCGCCTCCTTAGTCGGCGCGCCCCCAGCCGCCGTCGCCGTGTCGACCGATCACACGGTGGTCGGCGCCCTCGAACGTGAAGCGCACCCGCTGCGGACCGTGGAGCCGGGCGGCGACACCACTGATCTGCGCGCACTCGACCGGATGATCGGTCCCGCGCGCGTGGTGGGCTTCGGCGAGGCCACCCACAGCTCGCACGACTTCTTCGCCCTCAAGGACCGCGTCTTCCGCCACCTCGTGGAGGAGAAGGGGTTCCGCACCTTCGCTCTGGAGGGCAGCTGGAGCACCGGCCTGCGCCTCAACGACTACGTTCTGTACGGCAAGGGCGATCCGCGGCGCATCATGAGCGAGGAGTTCCAGAGCGAGTACCTGTGGTGGAACAACACCGACTACTTGAAGCTGGTCGAGTGGATGCGCGCGTACAACGTCCGGCATCCCGACGACCCGGTCCGCTTCATGGGTGACGACTTCGCGTGGACCGGACCCGAGCTGTACGACACGGTCACGGAATACGTGGCCCGTACCTACCCGGAGCTGCGTGCCCGCTTCGACGCGCTCTACCGCGGCCTGCGGCCCACCGTGGATGTGGAGACGTACCAGGTGGGCTACTACACCATGCCGCTCGCCGAGCGGAAGGAGAGGGCGGTCCGGACCGGGCAGGCCCTGGATCTGTTGAAGCGGCAGTCTCCGGGTGCAGACCCGGAGGCGTACGACTGGGCCGTGCGCGACGCGGCGGTCATCGACCAGACGGCACGCTGGTACGCGTTCGACTTCGAGGACCCGGAGCAGAACGCCGCCTCCCTGCTCTACCGCGACTCGGTCATGGCCGACAACGTGGTCTGGTGGCAGGAGCACACCGGCACCAAGGTCCTGCTGTCGGCGCATGACGCGCACGTCGGCTACGAGGCCTTCGACCCCGCCACCTACCCCAAGATGCAGGGCGCGTTCCTGCGCGACAGCCTCGGATCGGCGTACCTGAGCGTCGGGACCACCTATGACCGGGGTTCGTTCAACGCTGTGGACGAGAACGGGAAGATGCGCCGTTGGACGCTGGGGCCGGCCGGCCCGAACACCAATGAGGGGACGCTCGACCGGGTCGGGTACCGCGACTACATCGTCGACCTGCGCAAGGTCGGATCACCGGCCCGGGAGTGGCTCGGCCAGAAGCGGCCGACCCGGCTCGTCGGCACCGACTATCCGAGCCCGGAGTTCGACATCGCGCTCGGCCGTAGCCACGACATCCTGATCCACCTTCACCGGGTGGAGGCGGCGCGGCTGCGGGACCGGTAACCGGCCACCTTCGCGAGGTTGCCGCAGCGGTCCATGGAGCACCAGCGGCGCCGCCGGGCCTGGGAGTCGTCCAGGAACAGCAGAGAGCAGGTCGGGTTCTCGCACTCCTTGACCCTGGCCAGCAGCGGACCACCGGACAGGAGGACGGCATCCCGGGCCACGGTCGCGAGCGCCGCGGGTCCGGGACGGCCGGCCTTCCAGTACAGGGGTGGCGCGGAGCCGTCGTCCGGCGCGGCGAGCTGGGGGGCGAGGTCGGGGAGGGCCGCCGCTTCGTTGACCTGCGCGATGTCGGCCGGGTCCGGGGCATCTCCGCCCATCGAGGCGCGTACGAGGCGGTAGACGGCCTCGCGCAGGGTGCGGGCGTAGGACAGGTCCCCGGTGGTGACGTGCACCGGAGCGTCGTCCGCCCCCGCGTACAGGCCCGCCTCGCCGATCCAGCGTGCCAGGGCGTCCGGATCGGGGAGCCGTTCGAGGGGGGTGTCGCCGTGTTGTTTGCCGAGCGTGGCCACGAAGTTCAGACAGGGGCGTCCGCCGATGAGGGGGAACGCCGGCGTCGGGTCGGTGGCATCCGGCGGCGGGGGAGCAGGTACGCGAGGCATGGCCCGAGTCTATCGCTTGACACCGGTTCATGGGGTGTCGCATGGTGACACCAGTTCAACCGGTGTCACTGCCTCTCGTCCTGAGGTGTCGCGGTGCTCCGGTGTGTCCTGACGAGAGAGCAGGTACAGGGATGCGTGCGGTACGGATCGACGAGTTCGGCGGGCCCGAGGTGCTGGTGCCCGTGGAGGTGCCCGACCCGGTCGCCGGGCCGGGTCAGGCGCTGGTCCGGGTGGTCGCGGCGGGCGTGAACCGTGTGGACGCCCTTGTCCGCGCCGGGGTGTACCACCGGGCGGGGCGTCCGCCGCTGATCCCCGGGGTGGAGGCGGCCGGAACCGTCGCCGCGGTGGGGGAGGGGGTGACCGGCATCAGCGTCGGGCAGCGGGTGATGGCCCTGGACGGGGTGAACGCACCTGGCTTCTACGCCGAGTTGGCCGTCGTACCGGCCGAGCGGGTGACCGTCCTGCCGGACGGCGTGGGCCTGACCGAGGCCGCGACCCTGCCCGTCGCGTGGCTCTCCGCCTGGTACAGCCTGCGTCGGCTGGCCCGGGTGGCCAAGGGCGACACCGTGGTGGTGAAGGCCGCCGCCAGCGGCGTCGGCAGCGCGGCCGTACAGATCGCGGCGGAGGCCGGTGCGCACGTCATCGCGATCGCCGGTTCACCGCGGAAGACCGCCTGGGCGGCCGGATTCGGCGCCGATTCCGTCATCGACACCTCCGCGCACCCCGATGACGCGGAGGTCGACGAGGTGCTGCGGCTGACGGACGGGCGGGGCGCGGACGTCGTCCTCGACACCGTCGGTGGCCGGGCCTTCGGGCGGAGCCTGCGCGAGATCGCGCACGGCGGGCGGGTCGTCGCCCTCGCCAACGTGGCGCTGGAGCCGAGCACCGTCGACACCCGCGACTTCTACCCGAAGAACGCCTCCATCCTCGGTTTCCAGCTCACCAACCTACAGATCCATGGGTACGACCCCCGCGCGGACCTGCGGGAACTGGCCGAACGGGTCGCGGCGGGCACGTACCGCGTCCCCGTCGAGACGGTGTTCCCGCTGGAGCAGGCGCGCGCGGCCCACGAGCGGCTGGAACAGCGCGACAACCGGGGCAAGATCGTGATCGCGGTGGCGGGGGACTGACCACCTGATTGCCTGATCGCCAGTGAGGTGAGCGGCAGGGTCGGTGTCAGGCGTACAGCCTCTCCAGGAACGCCGACACATTGCCCACCATCCGGGCGATCTGTTGCTCCACCGTGAGGCTCTCCTCGAAGCGACTGCCCGATTCAAGGGCCTTTTTGCCGCGTACGTACAGGGAACAGGCGAGGTCGGCGCACATGTAGATGCCAATCGAGTTGCCCTCGCGGCCGGCCGCGCCCGTCTTGCGGGCTGTCATCAGCGAGACGCCGTTGCCCGGGTGCGTCGTCAGGCACAGCGAGCACATGCTGCGGTGCAGAAAGCCGCGCCGGGAGGAGGGGAAGCGCAGGGTGACGCCGACGAGATCGCCGGCCCGTTCGGTGACGAGATAACTGCGGTCGGGCGCCCCGGGATCTCGCCAGCCGAGGAAGTCCAGGTCGTCCCAGGGGCGTTCGCCGAGATCGCGCGGTATCGGGAGACGCTTGGCCTCGCCCTTGGAGCAGTTGATGAAAGAGTTGCGGATGTGCTGCTCGGTGAGTGATCTCATGGGGGAGTGCTCCTGGGGTCGGACGTGAAAAACCTAGGAGTACTAGGTTTTTGGCTAAGCTACAGAAACCCGCGGGAGAGATCCAATGCATTTTCGGGAACGGCGGCGCACCGCAGGAACGGGCCGTGCGTCACGTACAAGCCCTTTCCTGCGGCCCGGCGGTGGATCCCGAGCTCCGGATAACCTTGAACTTCCACCCGGACCGGCTCGCACGCGGAGTCCCGATCCTTCAGGCGCTGGCCCAGGACGGCACGTATCGCTCGCAGTTCGTCACCGGCACGAGCAACGGCGGCCTGACCGCACACCCGGGCGGTGACCGCTGGCGCTGGGAGAGCCGGATCTTCGGGGCGGCGTACGACACCGCGTCCGCACGCGAACGCCCGGTGTACGGCGGGCTGAACTTCCGGCGCCAACTGGTCGGCGCGGCACCCCGGTTCGGCTCCTCGCACTTCCGGCTGACCGGCGAGGTACTGCGTGCGGCGGGCCACCTTCTGCTACCCCGACAGCGCGGCCGAGCCGTCGGCATTCCGGGTAGCCGCCGGGATGTCCCTCATCGAGCCGGCCGAGGCGGACGACCAGGACGCTCTCAACGACTACATCGAGGCGCAGGTGCACGGAAGGGTCGTACTGGCGAGGGACATGGAGGCACTGGTCCTCGACGAGTCCTACCATGGGACGCCCGTCGAGGCCGCGGCCCTGCGGCTGCCGTGCCCGGTCGAGTGGCACCCCGGATACCGGCTCTCTGTCGAGGAGTTGAGACGCCACCCGGACTTTCGCGGCCCGGAGTTCGTCGACCTCGGCGCCCGGATCGCCGAAGACGGGTACCTAGACCCACGGATCATCGGGGACGCGGCGCGCATGGACCGGTACGAGCTGCAGGACCTGAAGATGGTGTGGCACTACCTCGCGCGTTTCGGTGCTCCTCAGGGGGCGGCCGTGGGCGGCCACACTCCTGGAGTCAGTACGCCCAGTGCGTAGGCGCGGGCGACCAGTTCCGTACGGGTGGCCGCGCCCCAGCGCTCGGACAGGCGCCGCAGGTGGTAATTGACGCCGTCCACGGTAAGGCCTGTCTCCCGGGCGGCCCCGGCCGTGGTCGCGCCCCCGGCGAGCAGCGCCAGAATGCGGGCCTCGGTGTCACCGGCGGGCGGGGCGGCCTGCCCGGGGTCGGGGCCGGGGGATTCACCGAGGACCCGGAGCGTGATCAGCAGGGCCGTGGACGCCTCAGTGCTGTCGCTGACGGGGTCCGCGGTCAGCTCGCCGTGGCGCCGCATCCCGTCGGCCGCGTTCCAGCGCACCGAGACCGGGTAGCGGGAGCGGTGCCGCAGCCGCAGCGCCTGGGCGATCCGCTCCACCTGCGTCGCCTCCTGCGGGTGGAACAGGTCCAGCACGTTCCGGCCGCGCAGCCGGCCCGGCGTCTCGCCCCACTCCGTCGCCATCGCGGGATTGGCCAGGACGATCACCCCGTACACATCGCAGACCGCGACCGGCATCGGAATCCGGTCGAACAGCAGCAGGGCCCGATTGCGCCACACCACGGCGTCCGCCCGCGTCAGATCCACCCATGCCTCCTGCCGTACCGGGCTCCTCGGAGCCGGCGCCGTCCGGTCTCGGCACAACACGCTACCCGCAGCTCAGCGACCGGGTTCAGCTTGCCGAAGCGAACCAAGCCGCGCGGCCGGGGTCGCGGTCACCGGTCCTTCGGCGGCTGATGCAGCCCGAACGCCGAGCACTGGTCGTCACGGCACAGCTTGAAACGGCCGAACCGGGCGACCGACTCCTTGTCCTCGTCCAGATCGTCCTCCCGAACGAGCGGCTCCGCAGCCCCACGCCCAGGGGCGCCCGTTCGGTTGCGGAGTACGGAACTGGAAGATCAGGCACTCATGGACCGCGCAAGCCCTGCCGCACACTTTCGACTGCACAATCATGTAGTGCCATGGCGCGGACGGGCGGCACCTCGCGAACAAGCTGGATCGCAGTACTTCCCGTACCGCGAAAGGCAGTTGTCGCGCCATGCCCCCCACCGCGCCGCACCCCCACACCACAGACACCTTCCACGGCCTCCCGTTGATCGACGTCTCCGCCACCGGTCCCGGCCGTACACCGATCCAGCAGGTGATGGGTCTCATGCGCGAGCACGGACCCGCGCTCGTACGACGACTGCACGGCCGGGACGCGCTCTTCGTGAGCGACCTCGACCTGGTCACCGACCTGGCCGACGAGAGCCGGTTCGCGAAGGCGATCGGGCCCGCCCTGGAGAACGTCCGTGAGTTCGCCGCCGATGGACTGTTCACCGCGTACAACGACGAGCCCAACTGGGCCAAGGCACACGACATCCTGATGCCCGCGTTCGCGCTGGGCTCCATGCGCACGTACCACCCCGTCATGCTGCGCGTGGCGCGCCGGCTGATCGAGTCCTGGGACCGCGGCGCCCGTGCCGGGCAGCCCGTGAACGTCCCCGACGACATGACGCGGATGACGCTCGACACCATCGGACTCGCCGGATTCGGCTATGACTTCGGGTCCTTCGAGCGCGCCGAACCGCACCCGTTCATCGAGGCCATGGTCCGCTGCCTGGAGTGGAGCATGACGAGGCTGGCCCGCACACCGGGCAGCGATCACGCGGTGGCGGACGCGGCCTTCCGGGCGGACGCGGACTACCTCGCGCGGGTCGTCGACGACGTGATCGCCGCCCGCGTGGAGGAGGGGCAGAGCCAGGCCGCCGACCTCCTCGGGCTCATGCTCACCGCCGAGCACCCCGCCGACGGCAGCACCCTCGACACCGCCAACATCCGCAACCAGGTGATCACCTTCCTGATCGCGGGCCACGAGACGACCTCCGGCGCGATGTCCTTCGCGCTGTACCACCTGGCCAAGCACCCCGCCGTACTCCAGCTCGTCCAGCGCGAGGTCGACGCGCTGTGGGGTGACACGGCCGAGCTCGATCCGACGTTCGACGACATCGGACGGCTCACCTACACCCGACAGGTGCTCAACGAAGCGCTGCGGCTGTATCCGACCGCCGCCGTGTTCAACCGGCACGCCCGCGAGGACACGCTGCTCGGCGGCCGGATCCCGGTGCGCGCCGGGCAGCCGGTCAGCGTCATCGGGCCGATGCTGCACCGGCAGCCGGCCTGGGGCGACAACCCCGAGCTGTTCGACCCTTCCCGCTTCACGCCGGAGGCGGAGGCCGCGCGCTCACCGCACGCCTTCAAGCCCTTCGGAACCGGTGAACGCGCCTGTATCGGGCGGCAGTTCGCACTCCACGAGGCGACCATGCTGCTTGCGATGCTCGTCCACCGCTACCGGCTGCACGACCACGCCGACTACCGGCTGACGGTCAAGGAGACGCTCACCCTCAAGCCCGACGCCTTCACACTCACGCTCTCACCGCGCACCGCCGCCGACCGTGTCCACGCGGCGCTGCCAGGCGTGGTCCAGGACCGGCCGGAGCCATCGGCCGACGGGCTGGCCGTCCTGCCCTCCCGGGTCCGCCCCGGCACTCGCGTCCTCTTCCTGCACGGCAGCAACTACGGCACCTGCCGTGAGTTCGCCGCCACTCTCGCCGACGAGGCCGGCGCGATCGGCTGCGAGACGGACGTGGCAACCCTGGACGCCTACGCCGACGGGCTACCCACCGACCGTCTCGTCGTCATCACCGCCGCCTCCTACAACGGACAGCCGACGGACGACGCCACCGCCTTCGCCGCCCGCCTCGACGGGACCGAGTGGGCCGAGGACCTCACCTACACGGTCCTCGGCGTAGGCGACCGCAACTGGGCCGCCACCTACCAGCACTTCCCGACCCGCATCGACGAACGCCTCGCGGAACTGGGCGGCACGCGCTTCCTGGAGCGCACGGCGGCAGACGCCTCGGGCGACCTCGCAGGCACCGTCCGCGCCTTCACGGCGCGGCTGCGCACCGCTCTCCTTGAGCGGTACGGCGACCCCGAGTCCGCGGCCTCGGAGGGGCCCGCGGAGGCGTACGAGGTCCGCACACTGACCGGCGGTCCCCTCGACGCACTCGCCGAACGGCACGGCCTCCTCCCCGTGACCGTCACCGAGGCATACGACCTCACCGCACCCGGACACCCGAGGACCAAGCGTTTCCTCCGCCTGGCGCTGCCGGACGGCGCGACCTACCGCACCGGTGACCACCTCACGGTGCTTCCCGTCAACGACCCGGCTCTCGTCGAGCGGACCGCCACCGCGCTGGGCCTCGACCTGGACACGGTTGTGGACATCAGGGCCGCACGCCCTCGCCGCGACGGAATCGCGGTCGACCGCCCTGTGACGGTGCATCAACTGCTCTCGCACCACGTCGAGTTGCAGGATCGCCCGACCGTCGGCCAGTTGTCCGCTCTCGCCGCCGCCAATCCATGCCCGCCCGAGCGCAAGGCCCTCGCGGCGCTCGCGGACGATCCGCGCACCCTGGTCGAGATCGCCGAGGCATACCCGGCCCTGCGCGGCGCACTCGACTGGCCGACCCTGCTCGAAGGGCTCTTTGCGCCCCTGCGGCCACGCCACTACTCGGTCTCCTCGTCCCCCGCGACCGACCCGGCCCACGTCGACCTGATGGTCTCGCTCCTGGAGGCACCGGCCCGCTCCGGCAACGGAACGTACAAGGGGGTCGGCTCCGGCTATCTGAACACCCTCAAGCCCGGCGACACCGTGCTCGCTCGCATCCAGCCCTGCCGGGAGGCTTTCCGTATCGACGGCTCCTCGAAGGTCATCATGGTCGCGGCGGGAACGGGCCTCGCCCCCTTCCGCGGAGCCATCGCGGACCGCCGCGCACTGGTGGAGAGCGACGCCGGGACCCAACTCGCCCCAGCTCTCTGCTACTTCGGATGCGACGCCCCGGATGCGGACTTCCTGCACGCCGACGAACTCCGCGCAGCCGAGGCCGTCGGCGCGGTGTCCCTGCGCCCGGCCTTCAGCGCGGCCCCCGTCGATGGTGTCGCCTTCGTACAGCACCGGATCGCCGCCGAGGCGGACGAGGTCCGGGACCTGCTGGACGAAGGAGCCCGCGTCTACGTCTGCGGCGACGGCTCCCGGATGGCCCCCGGCGTCCGGGACGCCTTCCGCACGCTGCACGCGGACCGGAACCCGGGCGGCGACTCGGAACAGTGGCTGAACGACCTGATCGCGTCGGGGCGTTACGTCGAGGACGTGTACGCGGCCGGGTGAATGTGAACGGACCGGTGGGCCCCGCCCACGTACGGACCGGTGGGCCCCGCCCACGTACAGACCGGTGGGCCCCGCCCGCGAAAGGGGGCCCACCGGTAGCCGATACGGCTAGGCGGCGTTGCGCCGCTTCCTTCCGTGTGCCCGGATGATGTCCGCGTACCGGTGCCCGCTTCCCTTCACCGTGCGGCGCTGGGTCTTGTAGTCCACGTGCACAAGTCCGAAGCGCTTGTCGTAGCCGTACGCCCACTCGAAGTTGTCGAGCAGCGACCACGCGAAGTAGCCGGCGAGCGGAACGCCCTGGGCGGCCGCCGACGCGCAGGCCGCGAGGTGCTGTTCCAGGTACTCGATGCGCTCGGGGTCGTCGACGGTGCCGTCGGGACGCACGATGTCGGGATAGGCGGAGCCGTTCTCGGTGACGTAGATCTTCTGCGCGCCGTAGTCGTTTGTCAGACGGAGCAGGAGGCTCTCGATACCGTGGGCGCCGACCTCCCAGTCCATGCCGGTGCGCGGTACGCCGAGACGGCGGACGGTGCGGACGCGGGGCGCCGGTCCGGTGGGGTCGTCGGCGACCGTGGACGGGAAGTAGTAGTTGAGGCCCAGCCAGTCCAGGGGCGCCGCGATGGTCTCCAAGTCGCCCGGCTGCTCGGGGAGTTCGACTCCGTAGACCTCCTGCATGTCCGCCGGGAAGCCGCGGCCGTGCACCGGGTCGAGCCACCAGCGGTTGGTGTGGCCGTCCAGCCGGCGGGCCGCCGCGACATCCTCGGGGCGGTCGGTGGCGGGCTCGATGTAGGACAGGTTGTTGACGATGCCGACCTGGGCGCCGGGGACGGCCGCGCGGATCGCCTGAGTGGCGAGGCCATGGCCGAGGAGCAGGTGGTACGACGTCTGCACGGCGGCCGTGAGGTCCGTCCAGCCCGGGGCCATCCGGCCCTCCAGGTGGCCGATCCAGGCAGAGCAGAGCGGCTCGTTGAGCGTGGTCCAGTGCTTGACGCGGTCACCTAGGCGCTCGGCCACGGCCGCCGAGTAGGCGGCGAAGTGGTAGGCCGTGTCGCGGACCGGCCAGCCGCCCCGATCCTGGAGGACCTGGGGCAGATCCCAGTGGTAGAGGGTGACGGACGGGGTGATGCCCGCCTCCAGGAGGGCGTCGATCAGCCCGTCGTAGAAGTCGAGCCCCTTGGCGTTGACCGGGCCGTCGCCGCCCGGTACGACACGTGGCCAGGCGATGGACAACCGGTAGGCGTTGGTGCCCAGTTGGCGCATGATCTCGATGTCCTCGCGCCAGCGGTGGTAGTGATCGCAGGCGAGGTCCCCGTCGTCGCCGTTGTCGATCTTGCCGGGGGTGTGCGAGAAGGTGTCCCAGATGGAGGGGGAGCGGCCGTCCTCGGCGACGGCGCCCTCGATCTGGTAGGCCGACGTGGCCGTGCCCCACAGGAAGTCCTCGGGGAGGGCGGCAAGGTCGATGGTCACGGAAGTCCTTTCGGGGGGAGGAGAGTTGGTCACTTGACGGCTCCCGCGGTGAGCCCGGTGACCAGAAAACGCTGGAGGAGCAGGAAGCCGGCGACCACGGGAACGCTGACGACGAGCGACGCGGCCATGATCTGGTTCCAGTAGACGTTGTAGAGCGTGGAGTAGCCCTGGAGCCCGACGGCGAGTGTGCGGGTCTGTTCGTTGGTCATCACCGACGCGAACAGCACCTCGCCCCAGGCGGTCATGAAGGCGTAGACGGCGACCGCGATGATGCCGGGGATCGCGGCCGGCACGACGACCCGGAACAGCGCGCCGAGCGGCCCGCAGCCGTCCACCAGTGCCGCCTCGTCCAGGTCGCGCGGCACCGAGTCGAAGTACCCGATCAGCATCCAGATCGAGAACGGGAGGGAGAAGGTGAGGTACGTCAGGATCAGACCGCCGCGGGATCCGAACAGCGCGATGCCGGTGGCCTGGCCGATGTTGACGTAGAGGAGGAACAGCGGCAGCAGGAAGAGAATGCCGGGGAACATCTGGGTGGACAGCACGGTGACCGTGAAGACGCGCTTGCCGCGGAAGTTGTAGCGGCTGACGGCGTAGGCCGAGAAGACCGCGATCACCACCGAGCAGACCGTCGCGGCGCCCGCCACGATCAGCGAGTTCACGAAGTACCTGGCGAGCGGGATCGTCGTCCAGATGTCGATGTACGGGCGGATGGTCAGGCTGCTCGGTACCCACTGGAACTTCGTCTGGACGTCCTGCAGGGGCTTCAGCGAGCTGGAGACCATGACGTAGACGGGCACCAGGACGAAGCTGGTGAGCACCGTGAGGAAGATCCGCCGGGTCCAGAGGAAGGACTTCGGCTGGGCCATCGGGGAGCGGAGCTTCGTGGAGGTACTAGACATCGGCCGTCTTCCTTCCTCGGGAGGTCAGCAGGAGGTAGACGCCCGTCACGACGAGCAGGAAGAGCAACAGCAGGACCGACATGGCGGAGCCATAGCCGAAGTTCCAGCTGACGAACGACGCCTGGTAGATGTGCACCGAGATGAGGTCCGCGGCCGGCGGAGCTGTCTTGCCGAACAGGACGTACGGCGTGTTGAAGTCGTTGAACGTCCATAGGAACAGCACCAGGATCAGTACCTGGTTGACAGGCCGCAGCGACGGCAGGGTGATGCGGCGGATCTGCTGCCACACGCCGGCGCCGTCGAGGGCGGCCGCCTCGTACAGGTCCTTGGGGATGTTCTGCAGGCCCGCCATGACGATGAGGAAGGCGAACGGCCAGCCCTTCCACACGGACACGGTGAGCAGCGCGTAGAACGCGTTGTCGCCGAGGAGCCAGAAGGACGGCTTGTCGGTGATGCCCAGCTGATCGTGCAGGACGTGGTTCACCAGGCCGTTGTCGTGCTGGAACATGAACACCCAGGTGATGACGGCCGCGTACACGGGCAGCGCGTACGGCACCAGGAACAGGGCGCGCAGCAGGCCGCGGCCGCGGAAGGCGTCCTGCATGCAGATGGCGGCCGCCGTGCCGATCAGCCAGCACAGGCCGACCGACAGCAGGGTGAAGCCGACGGTGGTGACGAACGAGTCGAGCAGCGCCTTGCCGACGGGCGCGGCGAAGTCCACCGTCACCTTGTAGTTGTCCAGGCCGGCCCAGGGCGCGGTGCCCCAGTCGCGGATGTAGAACTGCGTGAGCTCCTTGAAGCTCATCACGATGCCGATCACCATCGGCACCAGGTGCACAAGGAGTTCGAGAAGCAGGGCGGGCAGAAGCAGCAGGTAGGGCAGTCCGATGCGTTTGATCCGCCCGGTGCGGCGCGGGCGACGCGCCGCACCGGGGGAGTTCTTGCGCACCGTCCGATCGCCGGCCTCTTGGGAGGCGGTCGTGGTGGTCATTTTTGTGCTCGCGCTCACTTCGTCGGCATCTGCGTCTGGGCCTTTTCGAGCTGAGCCTTCACCGACTCCGTGGTCACCGGCTTTCCGGCGGCGGCGTCGGCGAACAGGTTCTTGATCGCCGTACCGACGGCAGTCTCGAACTGGGACTCGTCGGCGACCTGCGGAGCCGCCACGGCGCTCTTGGCGAGGGTGTCCTTCAGCACGGCGGTCGCCGGGGTGTTGAAGGCGGCGTCCGTCTGGGCGGTCTTGACCGGCGGGATGGAGCTGTACGCCGTGTTGAGGATCTTCTGCTCCGCGTCGCTGGTCATGAACTTCACGAACTCGGTCGAGCCGTCGAGGTTGTCGGTGTTCTTGAAGACGGACAGGTTGATACCCATGACCATCGAGTTGACGTTCGTACCGGTCCCCGGGGCGCCGGACTGCACGGGCACCGGAGCGATGCCGAAGTCGTCCGGCTTCATGCCCTGCGACTCCAGGTTGGCGGACGCGGACTGCCACAGCAGCATCCCCGTCTTGCCGGTGGCGAAGTCGCTCACGGACTGGTTCTGCGCGTACTCGGCGTTGCCCGGCGCGACGATCTTGTCCGTGGCCATCAGGTCGACGAACTGCTTGACCCCTGCGACCGCGCCGTCGTTGGTGAAGTCCGGCTTCCCGTCGGCGGTGAAGAAGTCGCCCCCGTTCTGCTTGGCGAAGACGACGGCGTGGTGGATGTTCTCCGCCGGGTTGGAGCCTTCGAAGGCCGCACCCCACTTGCCGCCCTTGGAGAGCTTCTTGCCGTCGGCGACGAACTCGTCCCAGGTGGCCGGCGGCTTCGAGATGCCGGCGGCGGCGAACTGGGCCTTGTTGTAGTAGAGCGCGTACGACATCGAGTACAACGGCACCGCGGCCGGGTCCTGACCCGTGGCGCCCGTCGAGCCGAGGGCCGAGTCGACGAAGCGGTCCTTGCCGCCGATCTTGTCGAAGTTCTTGGCGTCCCAGGGCAGTAGCGCCCCGGTGGCCTGCAGGGAAGCACTCCAGGTGTTGCCGATGTTCAGGACGTCAGGCCCCTGGCCCGAGGTGGTCGCGGTGAGGATCCGGTTGAGCAGATCCGACCAGGGCACGACCTCCAGCTCCACCTTGATGCCGGTGTCCTTCTCGAACTTGTCGAGCTCGGGCTGGAGGACCTTCTTGTCGATCTCGACACTGGCGCCCTGGTTGGAGGCCCAGTAGGTGAGGGTCTTGGGCGAGTCGTTGGATCCGCCGTTCGACGAGCCGCCACCACAGGCGGTCACGGCGGTCAGCATGGAGACAGTGACCGCACCGGCGGCCGCGGCTCGGATTCTGCGCATGGCTCAGGCGTCCCTTTCCGAAGGAGCGTCATGACGGCGTCCGCGGCGTGTAATGGCACCGCGCGTACGTCCCTTGCGAGTGTTCACTTCTCGAACGCCCCTCACGACTTAATTTAGGATGTGAGTTAAGACTCGGAAGAAAGTCGCGTCAAGGGATCGCGCAGCGGTATCTTGCAAGTCGGGCGAACCGGAGGGGAGCCACATGACGGGGCGGAACGGGCGGACAGTCCGTGACCTGCGGCGGGGCAATCGAACCGCCGTACTGCAACGGTTGTATTTCGACGGACCGATGAGCCGTTACGAACTGGGTCCGGCCACCGCACTGAGTTCCGGTTCCATCAGCAACGTGGTCGCGGAACTGGTCGCCGACGGACTGGTCGAGGAGGCCGGCAGCGTCGACTCCGACGGCGGCCGCCCGCGCACCCTCCTGCGCGTCGCCCCGACCAGCGGCTACATGATCGGCGTCGACGTCGGCGAAACCCGTGTCCGCGTCGAGCTCTTCGACCTCACCCTCACCGAACTCGCCCGCACCGACCGGCCGTTGGAGCAGCAGGGTTACGACGTCGAAGTCGTCGTCGGCCACATCCGCGACGGCATCGCCGAGGTGCTGGCCCAGACGGACATCACCCCGGACCAGCTCCTCGGCGTCGGCATCGGCGTCCCCGGCATCGTGGCCCGTGCCCCGGGGCTCGGCGCGGTGGTGCACGGCCAGACGATCGGCTGGGACGCCGTCCCGCTCGAATCCCTGCTCCGCCAGACCTGTGAACTCCCCGACACCGTCCCGTACTTCGCCGACAACGGCGCCCGGACCCTCGGCCAGGCCGAGATGTGGTTCGGCGCCGGACGCGGCGCCCGCAACGCGGTCGTCGTCCTCTTCGGTTCGGGCGTCGGCGCGTGCCTCGTCACGGAGGACGTGGAGTATGGCCGGGCCGTCGAATGGGGGCACTTGACCGTACGGGTCAGGGGTCGCCGCTGCCGCTGCGGTGCCCTGGGCTGCCTGGAGGCGTACGCGGGAGCGGAGGCGCTGCTGGACCGCTGGCGCGAGGAGGGCGGACGCCCGCCGGAGGGCGTCGACGAGGAGACGGCGCTGACCGCGATGCTCGCGGCCGCCTACCCGCCCGAGGACGCCGAGGACGGCAGCCGGGCCGAGCCCGACGCGGTGGCGCTCGCCGTCCTGGAGGAGACCGCCGAGTACCTGGGCGCCGGCCTGTCCGACCTGATCAACCTCTTCCAGCCCGAGCGCATCCTCATCGGCGGCTGGGCGGGCCTCCAGCTCGGCTCCCGCTTCCTGCCCGCCGTACGCCGGTACGCGACCGAGTACGCCCTGCGCTATCCGGCCGAGCGCGTCTCCATCGACCTCGGCAAGCTGGGCCCGGACGCGGTCACCGTCGGTGCCGCCATCCTGCCCCTCGCCGATTTCTTCGCCCGCGGCGGGCGGCGCGCCGCACCGGTCGGTGAGAGCCCGTCCCCGGCCTGGCGCACCGCGCTGGAGGACCGGGCACCGCACTGATCCCGGGCGGCCGGTTTCGGCGATCACTCCCGCGGTACTCGCTCCGGGCCGGAAACGGCCCGGCCAGAGTGTGCCGGGGCCACGCCGAGCTACCGAAGGATGGGGTGCGACATGACTGAATACCGGCCGGAGGGTCCCGGCGAGAACACCGATCCGGTCCCGCGGGACATGCCGGACCAGCAGGTCCAGGAGGGCGAGGACCCCTGGGACCTGGCTCCGGCGGCGGATCCCGGCGAGGACGAGCCCGGCACGGACGTCCCCGATACGGACGAGGCGGGTACGAGCAGGAAGGGCGCCCCGCGCTCGGACACCGTTCACCCCGAGGACCCCGAGGACCCCGAAGGCCCCGATCCCGGCGAGTCCCCGGCCTGACCTTGACGGGGAGGCCTCACGGGGACACGACCGGCGCGTGGACATGCCCTTCACGGATTCACGCGAACGCGTTCACCCCGGTCAGCTCCGCCGACAGCTCCCACAGGCGGGCGGCCTGCTCGGGATCGATCGCGTACGCCTGTACGCCGGTCAGCGCGCCGTCCGCCGGAGCGGGCTCCGCGACGTCGCAGTCGAGGCAGTACACCCCGCCCATGCCGGCCAGTTGCGGGGAGGTCGCCGCCCACACCTGCGTGGCCGCGCCCTGCTCCGGCGACTTGAAGGTGCTGGGGGGTACCAGCTCGCCGTCCTCCTCGACCCAGCCGCGCGCCAGCAACTCCTCCCTGGGGAGGTGACGCTGGAGCGGCGTCCGGATGGATCCGGGGTGCACCGAGAAGGCCCGTACGCCGGACTCCTGGCCGAGCCGGTCTAGCTGCACGGCGAACAGCACGTTCGCCGTCTTCGCCTGCCCGTACGCCTGCCACTTGTCGTAGCCGGTCTTCCAGTGCACGTCGTCCCAGCGGATCCCCGAGAAGTGGTGGCCGCCCGAGGACACGGCGACGACTCGCCCTCCGCCGGGTGCGATCGCCGGCCAGAGCCGGTTGATGAGCGCGTAGTGGCCGAGGTGGTTGGTCGCGAACTGGGCTTCCCAGCCGGGCCCGACGCGGGTCTCGGGGCAGGCCATGATCCCGGCGTTGTTGATGACGAGGTCGACGGTGCGGCCCGAGGAGAGGAACCGCTCGGCGAAGGCACGGACGCTGTCGAGGTCGCCGAGGTCGAGCTCGTCCACCTCGACGCCCTCGATGCCGTCCACGGCCTCGCCGGCGGTGGACGGGCGCCGCGCGGGGACGACGACATGGGCGCCCGCCTTGGTGAGGGCGCGCGTCGTCTCCAGGCCGAGGCCCGAGTACCCGCCCGTGACGATCGCGAGCTTTCCGGAGAGGTCGATGCCCTGAAGGACGTCGTCGGCGGTGCTCCGGGCGCCGAAGCCCGAACCGATCTTGTGCTGTGCAGTGGTCATACCTGGAACGCTACGAATTGGAGTGCACTCGAAGTCAAGCGAACCCCGCCACCTGGGGTGGCGGGGTTCGGGGAAGACCCCGACCGGACGGGGGAATCTCGGTCGGGGTCGTCTTTGGGTGGGCACGGACGGCGGTCGCCTCTCGGCGGGGGGCTCCGCAGGGCTTCAGCCGAACGATCTTCCCTACGGGCGATGGATGAGGCCCGGGGACACTGTTCCATCCGCACCCACGGTTTGTTCAACGGGGAACTACCGGCGAGTGTTCCCCGGGGCGCATTCGGGCTCGGTGACGTGCGTCACGACGGGCAGGCCGGGGGCGCCGTGCGGTGATGTCAGGGATCACTCACGCGTGCCGGGGCCGTCCGGTCCCTGGTCCAGGACAGCAGCTCGTCGGCTGTCCATGTGGTGATCACGCGTCCCGACGGCACCCGGCACTCCTCGGCCCGCGCGCAGCCGTGGATCTGCCAGTCGAGCTGGCCGGGGGCGTGCGCGTCGGTGTCCACCGAGAACAGCACGCCCGCGTCGACCGCACGGCGCAGCAGTCGACGCGGTGGGTCGAGCCGTTCGGGGCGGCTGTTGATCTCCACGGCCGTGCCGGACTCCGCGCAGGCCGCGAAGACCGCGTCCGCGTCGAACTCCGACTCGGGCCGGCCCCGCCCGGTGACCAGGCGGCCCGTGCAGTGCCCGAGCACGTCCGCCAGCGGATTGCGTACGGCGGCGACCATACGGCGGGTCATCGGCCGCGCGTCCATGCGCAGCTTGGAGTGCACGGACACCACCACGACATCGAGCAGGTCCAGCAACTCCGGGTCCTGGTCGAGCGAGCCGTCGTCGAGGATGTCGCACTCGATGCCGGTGAGCAGCTGGAACGGCGCCCACCGCCGGTTGAGTTCCGCGACCACGGCCAGTTGCTCGCGCAGGCGCTCCGGGGACAGCCCGCGCGCCACGGTCAGCCGCGGCGAGTGGTCCGTGAGTACCGCCCACTCGTGTCCGAGTCGCGCCGCCGTCCGGCCCATCTCCTCGATCGGGCTGCCGCCGTCCGACCAGTCGGAGTGCAGATGGCAGTCGCCGCGGAGCAGCGCCCGCAGCCGCTCACCCCCCTGGGCGAGCGGCGCCCCGGCGTCCTGCTCCAGCTTCTCCAGATAACCCGGCACCTGACCGGCCAGCGCCTCGCGCACGACCTGCGCCGTCTTGGGGCCGACGCCCTTGAGCGACTCCAGCGATCCGTCGGCAGCGCGCTCCGCCACCTCGCCCTCGGGAAGCGCCGCCAGCACGGCCCCGGCGGTGCGGAAGGCACGTACGCGATAGGTGGGGGCCTGGTCCCGCTCCAGCAGGAACGCGATCCGGTCCAGCGCCTCGACGGGATCCATGGGCACCTCCCTCTCCCCAAGCCTTGCCCAGCCGTCGCCGGCCCGCACGGCGGATGGCTGCCGTCGGCCGGAGGCGGAACGCTCACCCGGCTGGGCGAACACGCCGACTTCCGCCGTCCCGCCGCACGAGGGGCCGTCGGGCGCCGGAGCCCCCCATGTGCGGCCGCTGACCTGAGGGAACCGTTCTACGCTCGGGCCATGAGCGAAATCGCGAGCCCCCACCTCTCCTACCCGCGGATCATGGTGCTCGGGGTACAGCCGGGGACCCCGCCGTTCCGGATCATGGAGATCGACGGCGAAGTGGTCGGCCGGGCTCACGCGCTCATCGACGTACTGACGACGGCCGCGGCCTACGGCATCACGGTCCACGATCTCGACGACCCGGCCGTGGTGCGCTGGGTGGGCGGCGACAAGCTGACCTGGCACGCGCGCTGAAGCTGCTGCGGGTGGGGTGAACGCGGAAGGTCCGACAGGGGTGAACCCTGCCGGACCCTCTGCTTGCCCGCCCGGGCGGTCTGTCAGCCAACCGTCCACTTCTGGTTGGCTGTGCCGGTGCACGTCCAGATCTGCAGACGTGTGGCGTTGGCCGAGTTGCTGCCGGTGACGTCCAGGCACTTGTTGGCCTGGGGGTTCACGATGTCGTTGGCCGAACTACGAGCCCACTGCTGGGCGGCGCTCCCGTTGCAGTCGTAGAGCTGGACGGTTGAGCCGTCCGCGGTGCCGCCGCTCGTGACATCGAGGCACTTGCCCAGTGCGCGGATCGTGCCGTCCGTGCCGACCGTCCACTGCTGGGCGGCGCTCGCGTTGCAGTCGTAGAGCTGTACGGCGGCGCCGTTGGTCGAGCTGCCCCCGGCAACGTCCACGCACTTGCCCGCGAGGCCCCTGATCGGGACCCCGGTGGCCGCGCTGTCGCTCGTGGTCACCTTCACCTGGTCGACGACGAGGTACTGCGGGAAGACGGTGGAGCTGTTGGGGTCGCCGGGCCAGTAGCCGCCGACCGCGAGGTTGAGGATCAGGAAGAACGGCTTGTTGAACACCCACGCGTTGCCGCCCACATCGGCGGGCGTACGCGTCTGGTAGACGATGCCGTCGACCGACCACTTGATCGAGTTGGGCGCCCAGTCGACCGCGAAGGTGTGGAAACCGTCCGCGAACTGCTGGCCGTTCGGCAGGGTGTACCCGGCGCCGATACCGGTCGAGCCGGAGTATCCCGGTCCGTGGATCGTGCCGTGGATGGTCGACGGCTCATAGCCGACGTTCTCCATGACATCGATCTCACCCGAGGCGGGCCAGCCGACCGATCCGAGGTCGTTGCCGAGCATCCAGAACGCGGGCCACATGCCCTGCCCGCGCGGAACCTTCAGCGTGGCCTCGACACGGCCGTACTGCGCCGTGAACTTGCCGGCGGTGTTCAGCCGGGCCGAGGTGTACTGACACGTTCCGTACCAGCACTGGTAGTTGGCCGGATTGTCCTTACGGGCGGTGATGACCAGGTGGCCCTGGCCGTCCAGCGCCGCGTTGTTGGCGCCGGACGTGTACATCTGCCGCTCGGCGTTGTTGACGTTGTCGCCGGTCTCGATCTGCCACTTGTTGGGGTCCACAGCCCATCCGGCGGAGCCGTCGAACGTGTCCTGGAACACCACGGCCGCCGCGCTCACGTCATCGGCCGCCGCGGGACCCGCCTGCGCGGGAGCGATGGCGGCGGACGCGATGAGGACGGAGGACAGAGCGGCAAAGAGGCATCTGCGGAGAAGGCGCGGAGAAACCACGACTCTCCCTTCTGTACGCGACCCGGGGAGAGGGGCGGGTCGACTGAGGTGGGGGGTACATGCTTTGCCTCTTGATTTAAGAAGTGAGGTAAGGGGGTGTCAAGGTCCTGGTCCGGACCAAACATTCACACTGCCGCCTCAGGCGTTCTTGGAAGTGTTTCGATCGCGACGACGCCCGTGCACCGCCCGGCTCAGCCGGCGCCCGAGCAGCAGATAACCCACCAGCGCCCCGGTCGTGTTGAGGATGACGTCATCGATGTCGAAGGCACGCCCGGTGATGAGCGCTCCCTGGAGCATTTCGACGAGCAGCATGACCGCCGCGGTCAGCAGCAGGACGCGCAGGACTCCCCGAGTCTTGGGCGCCAGCAGAGGCAGCAGCAGTCCGAAGGGCACCCCGAGCAAGAGGTTCCCGCCGATCTGCCTGAAGGCGTCGCGCATTTCCGGCTGGTTGAGATAGGCGTTCAGGGAACGGCCGGGGTGCAGGTTGGTGTGGATCAGGGCCTCTGACGCCGGGGACGGCTCCAGGGTGACCCGGGCCAGCGCGACAGCGAAGGCCACCATGGCCCCGAGGGCCAGCAGC
The DNA here is from genome assembly GCF_040683495.1 of Streptomyces sp. NPDC093544. NCBI lineage: Bacteria > Bacillati > Actinomycetota > Actinomycetes > Kitasatosporales > Streptomycetaceae > Streptomyces > Streptomyces sp. NPDC093544. Next base: position 212,879 of record NZ_JBFBEA010000014.1, read on the forward strand.
ACGACCAACAGCCGCACGGGAAGGGGAAGTGCTCCCCGTTCCCGGGCCGGCGCTCGTCCCCGTTCCTGCTTCCGCGTGGACGGCTGGCGACCCGATTTCGCGGTACGAGCGCGCAACGCCGTACGCAGCATGCGATCCTCCATGTTTCAACTGCCTGTGGGTAAAGCCGACTACCCGCGATCGGGGAATCGATGTCGTAGGGCACGGCGACTTGATGAGCTTCGCGCCGGGGCGCGGCTCAGGCGGCGTAGGTGACCTTTACCTCCGTGAAGCCGAGCGAGGTCAGCAGGCCCTTGAGCATGCTCGTGGTGTTCTCCTCGGCGCGCGCGGTGAGGTGGCTGTCCTTCGCCGCGTCGCTGATGTGCTTGACCGCGAGTTTCTGCACGGCCTGCTCGCCGTTCGGGTTGTCCGAGAAGATGTCGCCGATCCGGTCGAGGAGACCGCGCTGCTTGGAGACGGCGTACGAATTGTCGGGGTCGAGCGCGGGCTTGCCCAGCGCAGCGTGCGGCAGCCGCAGCGTGGCCGACGTGCGGTCCTCGTTGACCGTCACGTCCTTGTCGCTGATCTTGCCGAGGTCGACATACGAGTCGACCGTGCCGGCGCCCACGTACAGGGTGCGGGTGCCGCGGAGTGCGTCGGGCAGATATTTGGCGTCCTTCTCCAGGTCCACGACCACCTGGAAGTTCCCTGAGGCGGCGTCGTAACGGCTCATGTCCTGGATCGACTTGAGGAGCGTGGGGCCGGTGCGGTCGTTGGTCTCCGTGCCGAACACATCGCGCAGCCCCGGCAGAACGGCCAGCCGCAGGCCTGCGAACAGCACCACGAGCACCAGCACGAAGGCGCTGAGCACCTTGGCCCACCCGGGCAAGCGCTTGATGGACGTCGTCATGTCTACGGTCCTCCCTTTCTGGTAACCGGATGCCCCTCAAATCCCTTGGTAGGCCGACCTGTTGGTGGACCGGCGCCGTTGCCGGGTGCGCGGGGCCCGTCCGGCGCGGTGTGTCTGCTCCGGCGCGCCGGGAACCGGACGACCCGGGACGGCGGGTTCGGCCCCTTTGCCCCCTGCGTCGGGTGACCATTTCCGGGCCGGCCACACCCTGGGCGCGCCGCCAGGCCGCGGCAGCCCGGCCAGGCTCGTCAGCTTCGCGACCAGGCGCACCAGGTGCTTACGGCCCCCTGTGTACCTGGCAGTTCGCTGTACGCCGGGAACCCAGTGCGTCTAGTTGCTGTACCGAATCTGTCCGACGCACTCTGCGCCGCTGATCCCTACCTCAGCGCAACGCCCGGTCGCCCGACGCGCGGGACCACCACACGCCCTCGCCCCGGGTCAGCCCCGGAAGCCGCAGCTCGATGTCCCGCACATGCCGGGCAGGCAGCTCACCGGTGACCAGCCAGGCGGTGTGCCCTCCGGTCGTCTCCTTGAATTCCGTTCCATATGCGGCGAGTTGAGCCGTCACGGAGGCCAGCGCGTCCAGCGGGAGTTCCACCTCGAACGCGTGATATGGCTCGTACACCCGCGTCCCCGCCCGCTCCAGGGCGCGGCGCAGCACCACCGGGGTGAGTCCGCGGAAGTCGGCGGCCGTACTGAGGGGCGCGGCGAATCCCGAGCGGATGAGCGTGACCCGGTAGTCCGTCACCGGCCGGCCGTGCGGACCGGCGAGCAGGGTCGCGTGGACCGAGTCCTCGATCGCCTGGTGGAAGGCCCGGGGGAGAGCGCCGAGTTCGGTCTCGTACGAGAAGACGCCGCCGGAGCCGCGCGGCCCCGGCTCGACGCGCAGCCCGACCGTTGCCCAGAACCCGGTGTGGTCGTGCCGCTTGATCTCCTCGAACGCTTCGCCGGTGCCCCCCGGCCGTTCCAGGTAGCGCACCCGAATCGGCTCGAACTCGGCCTCGATGCCGAAGTCCTGGGAGAGCGTGGCGGCGAGGACCTCCTTCTGGACCTCGCCGTAGAGAAGCAGCGCGGTGGTGCCGGACGCGGCGGGCCTCGCGTGTGTCAGCGGGTCCTGGTCGGCGAGGGTGAGAAGCGCGGAACGCAACTGGGCCGCCTGCTCGGGGCGGATCGCCCGGACGGTCGTCTCCAGCGTCGGGGCCGCGAACTGCGGTACCCGGTCGGCGACTTCGCCGAGCCGGTCGCCGACGCGAATGCCCCCGACACCTCGGAGCACGGCGATGTTCCCCGGCGTGAGGGAAAGCGCCCGGGGCTGCCCGACCACCTCCAGGCCCAGCGCGCGGCCGGACACCTGAGTGGTCCGGCCGTCGGCCTCACGGCGCAGGAACGTCAGCCACTGACGAGGCGTCACCTCGCCTTCGTACAAGCGCAGACATGCCGTGCGCGAACCGCCGGGTCCTGGCCGTACGGCGAAGACCGTGCCGCGCGGCTCATCCGTGCCGGGGTACGCAGGGCGCGGCATCAGCCGGACCATGCCCTCGACGAGCTCGGCGACACCCTGCCCGCCCACCGCGGACCCGAAGAAGACCGGGTGGACAGAGCCGTCGGCGGTCCGGGCGGCGAGCGCCGCGCGCAGTTCGTCCTCGGTCGGCGCGGGCCCGTCCACGACCGCGGCCAGCACACCGGCATCGACCTCGGCGAGTGTGCCGGACGCCGCCTCGTCCAGCGGGCGCGGCACGACACGGGCGCGGGAGGTGCCGATGTCCAGCACGCCCGTGACGGGAACGACGTACGGAGTGAGGCGGCGCCGGATGTCGGCGAGCAGCTCCTCCTCACGCGCGCCCGCCCGGTCGATCTTGTTGACGAAGACGAGCGTGGGCAGCCGCAGCCGCCGCAGGGTCCTCATCAGGACACGGGTCTGCGCCTGGACTCCCTCGACGGCGGAGAGCAGCAGCACCGCGCCGTCCAGGACCTCCAGGGCGCGCTCGACCTCGGCGATGAAGTCGGAGTGCCCGGGGGTGTCGATCAGATTGATCTGTACGTCTCCGACGGTGAACGCGGCGACGGCCGAGCGGATGGTGATCCCGCGCTGCCGCTCGATCTCCCCGTCGTCCGTCCGGGTGTCACCGGCGTCCACACTGCCGAGCCGGTCGATGGCGCCGCAGTCGAACAGCAGCCGCTCGGTGAGGCTGGTCTTACCCGCGTCGACGTGGGCCAGAATTCCGATGTTCAGGGTGTGCATGCGTGGTCGAGTCCTCGAGAACAGTCGTCCGGTAGGGGCGCTGAGAAGTTCCGAGGAATCGGCGCATTCCGTTTCTCCTGAATTCGAGGGGATTCACAGGGGGCACTGGCCTCGTCATCATGGCGCGTCCCCAGTGGTCGTCCGCAAGCGGATTTCCCCCGGTGGGGGCACCGGGCGCGGGCCAGTAGCATGAGGCACGCATCCCGGGTCGATCATGCCTTCCGGCGGCGCATCCGGTTCGATCATGCGAGGAGCGGTCGTGCGTGACATCGCCGTGTTCAGCGGTAGTGCCCATCCCGAACTGGCCGCCGAGGTCTGCGCGCATCTCGGTGTGCCCCTCAGCCCGTGCCGCACCAGCCGGTTCGCCAACGACTGTCTGGAAGTGCAGCTCCAGTCGAACTGCCGGGAGCGTGATGTATTCCTGGTGCAGCCGCTGGTCAGGCCGGTGCAGGAGAATCTCGTCGAGCTGCTGATGATGTGCGACGCGGCGCGCGGTGCGTCCGCCGGGCGGATCACCGTGGTCATGCCGCACTACTCGTACGCCCGCTCGGACAAGAAGGACATGCCGAGGATCTCGCTCGGCGGGCGACTGGTCGCTGATCTGCTGGTGGCCGCGGGAGCGAGCCGGGTGCTGGCGATGACCCTGCACTCCCCGCAGGTGCACGGGTTCTTCTCCGTGCCGGTCGACCATCTGCACGCCCTGCGGGAGCTGGCCGCGCATTTCCGCCACTACGACCTGTCGCGTACGACGGTCGTCTCGCCGGACCTCGGCAACGCCAAGGAGGCCGCCCACTTCGCACGGCTGATCGGCGCCCAGGTGGCCGCAGGCGCCAAGCAGCGGTTCGCCGACGACCGGGTGAGCATCAGCTCCGTCATCGGTGAGATCACCGACCGGGATGTCATCGTGCTCGACGACGAGATCGCCAAGGGCAGCACCGTCCTCGAGCTGCTTGACCGGCTGAGGGAGCTGGGGCCGCGCTCAATTCGGGTCGCGTGCACCCATGGCCTGTTCGCGGCGGGCGCGCTCAAGCGACTCAGTGACCAGCCCGACGTCCTGGAGATCGTCTGCACGAACACCGTGCCGATACCGGCCGAGGAGCACACCGAGAAACTGCGGGTCCTGTCCATCGCCCCGGCGCTCGCCGAGGCCGTGCGGCGCATTCACAACGGTGAGTCCGTCAGCGCGCTGTTCGACACGCCTGAGAACGAATAGACGGGCGAGCTTCCCGGCGACGACTTCTTCGGCGGCAAGTGGTCAGGTGCGCAGGGAGTCGATGGCGTCCTCGACGGTGGGCTGGAAGACGAAGAGCTGATCGAGGCCGACGATGCGGAAGACATTCATCAGGTCGGCGTTCAGGCCGACGAAGATCAGCGGAGTGTCAGCCTTGCGGGCCCGGTGGTAGGCGCCGATGAACACGGTGATGCCGGTGGAGTCGCAGTAGGTCAGCTCGGAGACATCGATCAGTACGGCGACGCCGGGGCTGAAGGGTGTTTCCTGGATGACCCTGCTGAGTTCCGGTGCGGTGTGGTGGTCGAGTTCACCGGCTACGGCCAGCACGGTGGCGTTGTTGGAGTGCGTGAGTCGGGTGGTGGTCAGAGTGCGGTCGGTCACCTGTTCTCCTGGGCGGGTGGGGGCGTGCGGGGGTGCGGGACGGACAGGGCGAGCAGCGCGGTGTCGTCGCTCACTCCGGTTCCCAGGCCGGTGAAGAGCTTGTGCACCGTGGCCAGCAGGCTGTCGGCTCCCTGGGTGACGTGGACGGACAGATGGCGGGCCGGTCCTTCCTCGCCGAGCATGCTGCCATCCGCGGTACGGGCTTCGATGAGCCCGTCGGTGTACAACAGCAGCGCGTCACCGGGGGCGAGGCGTGTGGTGACCTGCACGAAATGAGGATCGGGCAGGAGTCCGATCAGCTGGCCGCCGCTGGTGGACACCGGTTCGACGGTGCCGTCCGCGCGTACCGCCAGGGTCGAGGGGTGGCCGCCGCCGGCCAGCGTGACGGTGAAGCACCCGTCGGCTGCGGCGTCGAACACGGCGGTGCGCACCCGGTCGCTGTCCACGATCGCCACAGTGGCCATGGGGACGTCGAAGATACGGGCGGCGAGTGAGGCGATCTTGTCGAAGGTCCCGTCAGGAGGGGTGTCCAGGACGGCGTAGCGGCGCACCGCGGCGAGCCGCCGCTGCTCGTCCGCCGCAGTGGCCCTCACGTCTTTGCGGAAGGCGTACTCGGCCCCCGTCATGTCGCCTTCCGCCCCCTCGTCGACTGAGCCTGTGCGTCCCGGACGCGGCCGTCCTATCCTACGGATCACGTCAACGAGCTCCCTCGGACGGTCCAACGGCCGTGCGGGTGTCTCACGGTCATGTGGAGCATGGCACGGGCGCGGAGGGGACAGCACAATGGACGCCGGAGGCTGCGCTCGGGCATCGGCCGTCCTGACCGAAGGGGTGGGCAGTGACGCGTTCCGAGGATGCCGAGCGGGAAGCGACAGCCTCGGCCGGGGCCGACGTGTTCGCCGCCGACGAGGTGGTCGGCCGGGATCTGGCCTCGGTGGACTGGGCGGCGACCACCCCGCTCGGGGACCCGGAGAGCTGGCCGCAGAGCCTGAAGACGACCGTGAGCATCCTGCTTTCGTCGAAGTTCTCGATGTGGATGGCCTGGGGACCAGAACTCACGTTCTTCTGCAACGCCGCCTACCGGCGCGACACCCTGGGCCGGAAGTACCCCTGGGCTCTGGGCCGGCCGGCGAGCGAGGTCTGGGCGGAGATCTGGGACGACATCGGCCCCCGCATCGACACCGTGCTCACCACCGGCGAAGCGACCTGGGACCAGGCGCTGCTGCTCTTCGTGGAGCGCTCCGGATACCCCGAGGAGAGCTACCACACGTTCTCCTACAGCCCACTGCGCGACGACGACGGCCATGTGGTCGGCATGCTGTGCGTGGTCAGTGAGGAGACCGAACGGGTCATCGGCGAACGCCGGATGGCCACGCTGCGCGACCTCGGCTCCGACCCCAGTGTGGTGCGGACCGAGCAGGAAATGCTCGACTTCGCCCGCCGACAGGTGAGCCGCAACGCGCACGACCTGCCGTTCACGCTGACCTACCTCTTCCAGGACGACGGCAGCGCCGGTCTGACCGCGGTCACCGGAATTGAGCACGATCACCCGGCCGCTGTGGAGCTTCTCCTGCCGGGCCCCGAGACGGTGTGGCCGACGGCCGCAGCGGCTCGGGGCGAGCCCGCGCTGGTCCCGTTGGACGGCGCTGTGTTCGCGGACCTGCCGACGGGGGAGTGGGCCGAAGCGCCCGTCCAGGCGTTGGTGGCGCCGCTGCGGCAGCAGGGCGGCGCCCCGTACGGATTCATGGTGGTCGGCCTGAACCGGTACCGGACCCTGGACGACGGATACCGCGGCTTCGTGGAACTGGTCGCCGGGCATGTAGCCACCGGAGTCGCCAGTGCCCGCAGTTACCAGGCGCAGCAGCGGCGCGCGGAGGAACTCGCGGAGCTGGACCGGGCGAAGACGACGTTCTTTTCCAACATCAGCCACGAGTTCCGTACCCCCCTGACACTGATCATGGGTCCGGTGGAGGAGCTGCGGGACCGGTTCGCGGACGCGGACGCTGACGTGGGCGTGCGTGAGGAACTGGAGGTCGTCCACCGCAACGGTCTGCGGCTGGGCAAGCTCGTCAACACTTTGCTGGACTTCTCCCGTATAGAGGCCGGCCGGATGCAGGCGCGCTACGAACCGGTCGACCTGGCCACGGTCACCGGTGAACTCGCCAGTGTGTTCCGCTCCGCCGTCGACCGGGCCGGCCTGGACTTCCGGGTCGACTGCTCCCCGCTGCCTGAATCGGTCTACATCGACCGGGGCATGTGGGAGAAGGTCGTCCTCAACCTGCTCAGCAACGCACTGAAGTTCACCTTCGACGGCTCGATCCGCGTCGCCGTAGGTGCCGACGACGGTGCGGCGGTGCTGAGCGTCGACGACACCGGGATCGGTGTCGCGGCGAAGGAGATGCCACGGCTGTTCGAACGGTTCCACCGCATCGAGAACGCCCGTTCCCGCTCCAACGAGGGAAGTGGCATCGGCCTGGCCCTGGTGAAGGAACTGGTCGAGTTGCACGGCGGCGAGATCAGCGCCACCTCCGTCGAAGGACAAGGCACCCGGTTCACCATCCGGCTGCCCTTCGGCTCCATGCACCTGCCCGCCGACGCAGTCCTCTCTGAAGCGGGCATCAGCTCGGTTCCCAGTGCGACCGACCCCTTCGTGGAGGAAGCCCTTCGCTGGCTGCCCGGTGAGCAGCCCGTAGCGACACCGGCCACGGTCAGGACTGCCGCGGACGGGAGTACCGACGGACCGACCACCGGCCCCGCGCTCCCGGCACACGTACTGGTCGCCGACGACAACGCCGACATGCGCGAATACCTCATCCGCATGCTGCGCGGCGCCGGTTACCAGGTCAGTGCGGTCAACGACGGCCGCCAGGCCCTGGGAGCAATAAGCGCGAAGGCCTTCGACCTGGTGGTCAGCGATGTCATGATGCCCCACCTGGACGGCCTCGCCCTGGTCGCGGCGCTGCGGTCCGATCCACGCACCGCCTCGGTCCCCGTGCTGCTGCTGTCCGCCCGGGCCGGCCAGGAAGCGTCCATCGAGGGTCTGCAGGCCGGTGCGGACGACTACCTCGTCAAACCGTTCGCGGCCGCCGAACTCCTCGCCCGGGTACGGGCGAACATCGAGTTGGCGCGGCTGCGCAGCCACCACGCCCGCTGGCGCACCGCGCTGGTGGACTCTCTACAGGAAGCCTTCTTCGTCTGTGACGAGGAGGGCGCCGTCATCGAGATCAACACGGCGTTCACCGACATCCTCGGCTACGGGCAGGAAGGCCTGCCCTACCGGCCGATCCACCCCTGGTGGCCCGACGCGACCACCGACCCCCAGGCACATCAGCAGGTCAGTGACGCTTTCGCCCTGCTGCTCGGCAATACCAAGGGCTCTTACACCATTCCGATCACCCACCGCGACGGGCGTCGGCTGTGGGTGACGGCCACCTTCAACCAGGTCGACGATCCCGACACCGGGCGCCGCGTGACCGTCGGCACCTTCCGCGACGTCACCGCCGAGCACTACGCCATCCAGCGCGAAAGCGCCCTGGCGGCCCTGGGTACCTGCCTGTCCCGCTCCACCAGCCTGCCCGAGGCGCTGGCCGGCGCGCTGAACGAACTGAAAAAACTGTGGCGTGCCCGGGGTGTCCTGGCAGCGGTCTTCGACCATGGTGACGAAGCCACTCTGACCTCCACCGACACGTCGCTCGCCTGGCCGGAACTGTCCGCCGAACGACGTGTGGCGCTCGAGAACCTGCGCCAAGGCCCGATTCTGACCCCGGTCGCCGACTACACCGGGGCCGGCATACTCCTTGAATTCCCCGACGGTCCGCTCGCCCTCTGGATCGACCTGGGCGAGAACCGGCTCTTCACCGGCGAGGACCAGCTGCTGCTGTCCCTCCTGGCCGGTCACCTCGCCCAAGGGCTGCAGCGCGCACACCAGATCGACCAGCAGCGCGAGACCGCCATCGCTCTCCAGCGCGCCATCCTCGGCCCCGCCCGGCTCCCCGCCGGATTCGCCGTCCGTTACGAACCCGCCACCCAGCCCCTGGAGGTCGGCGGTGACTGGTACGACACCGTCACCCTGCCCGACGGCCGTATCGGCATCGTCGTCGGCGACTGCGTCGGCCGGGGCCTCGAAGCCGCCAGCGTCATGGGTCAACTGCGCAGCGCCTGCCGCGCCCTGTTGCTCCAGGACGCGAGTCCCGCCCAGACGCTGATGGCCCTGGACCAGTTCGCCGCCGGCGTGCCGGGCGCGGCATGCACCACCGTCTTCTGCGGCGTCCTCAGTACCGACACCGGGGAGCTGACGTATTCCAGCGCCGGCCATCCGCCCGGCATCCTCGTTCATCCCGACGGCACCACCCGGCTCCTTGAGGACGGACGGTCCCTGCCGCTGGCCGTCCGGCCCGGCAACCAACGCCCCGAAGGTGCCTGCGCCATCCCGGCCCGGTCCACCCTGCTGCTGTACACCGACGGGCTCGTCGAACGCCGCCGCCGCCCGCTCAGTGCGGGCATCGACCAGGCGAGCGAAGCCCTTCAGGACGGCCGGGGCACAGCGGTCGACGACCTCGCCACCGACGTCATGTCGCGGTTGGCCCCCGTCGACGGCTACGACGACGACGTCGCCCTGCTGCTCTACCGCCACCCGGCCCCACTGGAGATGTCCTTTCCCGCCGAATCGTCCCAGCTCGCCCCCGTCCGCAAGACACTGCGCGGCTGGCTCGACAAGTGCGACCTGCCTCCCGCCACCGTGCAGAACATCCTGGTCGCCGCGGGCGAGGCGTGTGCCAACGCCATCGAGCACGGCCACCGCGACGCCCCCGGCGACACCATCTACTTCCGGGCCGAGGCGTATGTCGACAATCTGCGCCTGACCATCGCCGACACCGGCCGCTGGAAAGCCCCGCAGCCCGAGCTCAACACCCACCGCGGTCGCGGGATGGGCCTGATGCGCGCACTGATGCAGCAGGTGACCATCACCCCCGGCCCGTCCGGCACCACCGTCGACATGCATACGAGGATCGCCTGATGACCACTCCCCTGACCCTCACCCCCGGACGACGGCCCGACGGCACCGCGCTGCTGACTGCTGTCGGCGAGATCGACATGAGCAACACCAAAGACCTGGCCGCAGCCCTCGCGGGCACGGACGGCCCTCTGGTCCTCGACCTCACCGGTGTCGAGTACCTCGACAGCGCCGGTCTCAGTGTGCTTTTCCCGCACGCCGACCGCATCGAACTCGTCGCCAACCCCCTCCTGGAACCCGTGCTGACCATCTCTGGCCTCACCGGACTCACCACCGTCCACGGGACGTAGCCGTCACCCCTAGGCGGGGGTTGCTTTGCCGCGCTCAGGAGCCCGACGACCTCGGATGGCTGTCCTCCGGGACTCCTGGGCGCACGTCACAACCAGCCCGCCGGGGCCTTTCCTGTGGAATGCCCGCACGCAAGTCAGAAGGTGCCCGACGTGGCCTCGGGCTGCCCCAGCGCCTCGTCCAGCGACGCGGACGGAGGCAGCAGGTGTGCGAGGCCGGTGACCTTGAGGATCCGCAGGGTCAGTGGCTGGGTGCAGACGAGGTGCAGCCGGCCCTCCCGGGCGAGTACGCGGCGCCTGGCCCGGTACAGCAGGCGCAGTCCGGAGCAGTCGAAGAACTCGACCGGCCGCAGGTCGATCACGATCTGCGGTGCCTGGCCGCCTGTCGCGGAGTCCAGGAACGGGGTGATCTCCATCGCCGCGAGGATGTCGATCTCCCCGTGCAGTTCCAGCACGGTGTGCCCCCGGTGCCGGTGGACACGCAGATGCCGGGTGAGTGGTGCGGGGCCGGGTGCCATGACGGCATCACCTCCAACCGGCTGCTGAACCGTTCCTCATTGCAGGGTCCGGAGTCACCAGGGGCCGGGGTGACGGCGTCTGAGAGCTTAGACACGACACCGGGGTACTGGTGGTTGCAAAACCGTTCCTTGCTCTGCAAGTTACCCTCGTTGGAATGAATTTCAGCATGTTCGATTGACATATGTCTTCGATTTGCGCGAAGCGTCGTCCCAGCGGCTGAGCGCCGTCGTCCTCCAGGATGCGGTGTCGACGCTACGACAGTGCGTGCCAGGCCTTGGACAGGGCTTGGCGGAGCTGGTCGGCCTGGTGTGATGTGAGGTCCCGGACCATGCGTTCCTCCAGCTTCCGGACGGGCTCCGCGAACCGCGCGAGCAGTTCGCGCCCCTCGTCGGTCAGCAGGATCAGCAGCTCGCGCCGGTTGCCGGGGTTCCGCTCGCGGCGCACGAGTCCGCGGTTCTCCAGCGACCGCACCACATCGGCCACGGACTGGGCCGTCACGAACGAGTCGCGCGCGAGCTGCGCCGCCGACAGCCCGTCGTGCCGCTCAAGGATGGTGAGCGAGGTGTACTGCAGCGCGGTGATCCCTGCCGGTTTCACGAGTTCGTCGAGGTGTGAGCGTACGACGAGATCCACCCGCTTGATCATGTAGAGCAGCGACGGGTGTGCCTGCGTTGCCTGAGCGACGACCATGGGATCAGCGTAGGGCATTGACAGGAAACCTGTCCGTGAATCGACTGTGAACCAGACCGCCCCGCTGGGCTGCGGGGTAGAGACCGGTGTCGGTGCCGTCTGGAACGTACTGAAGCCGCGAGCGGGCAGCACCCTCGTCGTCCTCGGCGCCGGAGCCGTCGGCCTCTCGGCGGTGATGGCCGCAGCCCTGACCGCGACGGCCATAGTCATGGCCGTCGACATGGTCGGCGAACGCCTCTCCCTGGTCAAGGAGTTGGGCGCCCACACACACCGTCGACGCGGGCGAGGCCGGTATCGGCCATGTGATCGCGCTGCTGACGGACGGTCAGGAAGTGGACGGCGTCATCGAGACCGCCGGGAGCGTTGCCGTCCTGCGCGAGGGTGCCGACGCGCCGGCCGCGCGCGGCACCCTCGTCGTCGTAGGTGCCCCGCCCTTCGGCACCGAAGTCCCCCTGGATATCGACGGGTTGCTCTCCGGCAGGCGGATCGTCGGTCTCACCCTCGGTGACAGCGAGACGCAGACGGCGATCCTCGCCCTGGTCCAGCTGGTCAAGGAGGGCCGCCTTCCGCTGCACCGCCTGATCGGTGCTTATCCGTTCGCGGACATCGACCGGGCGGTGCGGGACATGAGCGCGGGCAGGACGATCAAGCCGGTGCTCACCTTCTGACTCAGTCGACCGTCAGCACCAGCTTGCCCGTGGTCCGGCCGGTGTCGCCGAGCGCGTGCGCCTTGGCGGCCTCGGCCAGCGGGAACGACCCGGCGATGGTCGCGCGCAGCTTCCCCGCCTCGACCAGCTCCGCGACCCCGTTCATTCCGGCGTGATCGGCCTCGACGAGCAGCTCGATCGCCCGTACGCCGAGCTTCTCGGCCTCCTCGATGAGGTCCTTCGCACCCCGCGGCAGGATCGACACCAGGAGGCCGCCCTCGCGAAGGACACGCAGTGAGCGGGATCGGTAGTCGCCGCCGACCGTGTCCAGGACGACGTCCACGTCGCTCACGGCCTCGGCGAAGTCGGTCTCCCGGTAGTCGATCGGCTCGTCGACTCCCAGTTCGCGCAGGAAGTCGTGCTTGCCCGCGCTGGCCGTGCCGATCACATACGCGCCGCGCGCCTTCGCGATCTGCACCGCCAGATGTCCGACCCCGCCCGCCGCCGCGTGGATCAGCACCCGCTGCCCCGGCCGTACGTCGGCGGTGTCGACGAGGGCCTGCCAGGCGGTCAGCGCGGCCAGCGGAATGGCACCCGCCTGCTCGTGGTCGACATTGGAGGGCTTACGGGCGAAGGCGCGCGCGGGGCCGGTGACGTACTCGGCGTGCGCGCCGACGCCGAACGGATAGGGCAACATGCCGAAGACCTCGTCGCCCGGCTTGAACAGGGTGACCCCGATACCGATGGACTCCACCACCCCCGAGACGTCCCAGCCCAGGACGAACGGTGGTTCCTTGACGAATCCGCCGCCCGCACGGTGCTTCCAGTCGGTCGGGTTCAGCCCCGCCGCGTGCACCCGGATGAGCAGCTCGCTCGGCCCCGGTACGGGCCGTTCCTTCTCCACTTCCTTGAGCACCTCGGGCCCGCCGAGGGTGTCCTGACTGATTGCGCGCATCGTGTTCGCTTGGCTCATGTGCACCAGCCTGCCGGGGTACGGCCACCAGGGAAATGGCAAGATTGCCAAGATCCGATAAGATCGTGCCATGCCTTCTGTGGAACGTGTCGTGGTCCTCGCGCTCGACGGCGTCTACCCCTTCGAGCTGGGCATCCCCAGTCGGATCTTCGGTGCCGCGGACGGCCGGTACGAGGTGCTGACCTGCACCGTCGACGGCCGGCCGGTGCGGAGCAACGCGGACTTCTCCGTCACCGTCGAGCATGGCCCCGAAGTGCTGCGCACGGCGGACACGGTGGTGATCCCGGCCATCAACCCGGACGGCGTCACCGCGGAACTCCCCGAAGAGGTGACCCGCGCCCTCGCGTTGATCCGGCCCGGTGCCCGCATCGTCTCCATCTGCACGGGCGCGTTCGTGCTTGCGGCGGCCGGTCTGCTGGACGGGCGGCCGGCGACCACGCACTGGCTGCTGGCCGACCTGTTCCGGCGCATGTTCCCGCACGTGGCACTGGACCCGGACGTGCTGTTCGTCGACGACGGCACGATCCTCACTTCGGCCGGTGCCGCGTCCGGAGTCGACGTCTGCCTGCACATCCTGCGCAAGGACCACGGCAGCGAAATGGCCAACAAGGTGGCCCGGCGCTGCGTGGTGCCGCCCTGGCGCGACGGCGGTCAGGCCCAGTACATCGAACAGCCCGTGCCCGAGTCCGCCGCGGCGAGCACCGCCGGAACCCGGGCGTGGGCTCTTGCCCGACTGGGCGACCCGCTGGTGCTGTCCGATCTCGCCGGCCATGCCCGGATGAGCCCGCGCACCTTCGCCCGCCGCTTCAACGACGAGGTCGGTCTGAGCCCCGGCCGCTGGCTCATCCAGCAGCGTGTCTCCCGGGCCCGCCATCTGCTGGAATCCAGCGACCTGTCGGTCGACCAGATCGCCGGCGAGGTCGGCTTCGCCACCGGAACCTCCCTGCGCCAGCACCTGCACGCCGCGATCGGCGTCTCGCCCCAGGCGTACCGACGTACCTTCCAGGCGACCCGCTAGGCACTGAACGATCACTGCCGCCCCCGCGTCGGAGGAGGGAACGAGAGAACGGCAGTCGGCGGACAGGGGTGGGAATGCGTAAACGAATCGCGGCGACGGTGCTGGTGCTGGGGCTGACAGCGGTGGGGTGCGGGGATGACGGGATGCGTGAGGACCTCGTGGTCACCGGAACGCCGCCGGCCACGCCGTACGCGGGGCGTCTGGACCTGCCGTTCAGGGAGAGCGCCGACGGCAGTGAACGGGAGGCCGAGGAGGGATCGGGCTCGGCAGGGCGGGCGCTGGAGTGCGACGGCGAGATCTACTCGGGCAGCGGAGGCGAGACGTGGACCAAGAGTGACGGCGGTTCGACACCGGAGGAGGGCCTGAACGCGTTCTTCGACATGGACCAGCCCGAACTGCCGCACCACGGCTACCGGATGGAGAGCAGGCAGGGAGACCGTGTCCTGTTCTCCTACGACGTCGACGGCAGGACGAAGGTCGCCGTCGTCGTCGCCAAGGACCAGCCGGACCGCCCCGGTTGGGGCCCGGAGACCAACGCCTCCTGCGACCCCGCCGAACTCCCCGCGAGCTACACCGACTCGAAGTCGTACGAGATCTGGACCGACCGCGCCGGCCACCGTGTGCCGACCACCGTGCTGTCCAGCTACGCGGGTGCGGAGCACTGCGACTGGGAGAGCGCGCACTTCCTGGGGATGGGCCGGGACGAGGACAGCAGGCAGTACGCGCGGGATCCGAAGGGGGTGCTGGGAAGCGAACTGTTCACCGCCGAATACGACGGTGACGTCCCGATGCCCGCCGACGCGCACGACACCGGATACCGCTTCAAGGACTGGCGACTCTGGCTGACGGACGACAAGTCGACGGCGTACGTCCGCACATCCGACGGGGTGGAGGCGTGGCCCGAGGCGAAGGACATGGTGGCTTGCCAGTGAGGCGTCATCGGCTCCGGTGCAGGGCGACGAGCAACTGCCATACCTGGTGGGCGACTTCGTCGGGAGTGGCATCGAGCAGACCGTGCAGCCAGTCGGCCAGGACCCCTGCGAAGGTGGCGGCCACGGCGGAGGCGACGAGCGGGGCGTCCGGGGCGCCCACGAGGGTGCGCTCGGCCAGGCTGCGGGCGCGCAGGTCCCGATGCAGTACGCGGCCGAGCGGGCCGCCGCCGCCCGGGCTCAGGAGGGCGCGGTAGAGGGGGGCGTGCGGGGGGAGCCCGGCGAAGAACGTGAGGAGGGCGGGCGGCGCGGACACCGGGTCGGGCCGGCCGCGCCATGCGTGCAGCGCGTCCACGGCCTCCCGTACGACATCGGCGCAGGTGTCGACGGCCAGCGCCTCCAGGTCGGCGTAGTGCACGTAGAAGGTGGCCCGGCCGACCCCGGCCCGCCGCACCAGGGCGGCGACACCGACCTCCTCCAGCGGGCGCTCGGCGCACTCCTCCAGGAGGGCCTGCCGCAGCTTCGCCCGGGTGCGGGCGGCCCGCGGGTCCTGTGGGGTCACCGTGCGACGAGAACGGCGGCGAGGGCGAGCGCGCCCGGCAGCGCCTGCGCGAAGAGGATGCGCCGGTTCGCGGTCACCGATCCGTACACACCGGCGACGACCACGCACACCAGGAAGAAGACCTGGACGCGGAAACCGGTCGGATCCGCGGCGATCAGCCCCCACACCAGTCCCGCCGCCAGAAACCCGTTGTAGAGGCCCTGGTTGGCGGCCAGCGGTGCGGTCGCCCGCGCCATCTCCGCATCGAACCCGTGCAGGCCGCGCCCCGGCTTGCGCTCCCACAGGAACATCTCCAGGACCAGGATGTAAGCGTGCAGCGCGGCCACCAGGCCGACCAGCACATTCGCGACCGTCTCCATCGTTCGGCAAGCCCCACTGCTCAGTGATGCATTTCATGGACAGGTGTCCACTATACCTGGGCACCTGTCCATGAAATCGCACGGCTGAGAACGTCAAAGGAGCTGCTCGCCCAGAACGGAGAGGAATTGGAGTCTCTCGTAGCTCTCGCTGCCAGGGCTGGCGGTGAAGACGGTGAGGATCTGGGACTGGTCGGGATCTATCAGGCTCTGTCCGTGCAGCTCCATGAGGCCGACCCGGGGATGCTCGATCAGCTTGGGTGCGCAGTACGGGCCGATGACGGGGTGCCGGCGCCAGATATCGGCGAACTCTTCGCTCCTGTTGAGCAGTTCCTCGACGAGGCCGGTGACGCGGGGGTCGTCGGGGTGGCGGGTGTGAGCCGCGAGGAGTTGGGCGGTGACGGTCCGGCCGTGCCCGGGGTGGTCGTCGGCCGGGAAGAGCTGCCGTTCGACGGGGTCGGTGAACCAGCGGAAGGCCAACGAGCGGGCCATACCGGTGTGTTGGGACTGGTCGCCGATCAGGAGAGTGGAGAGCCGGTTCTGCGCGAGTGTCTCGCCCAGATGGTTGATGATCTGGGCCGGACTGTCGTCCATACGCTGGAAGATGCGCTGCATGCCGGGGTTGATGTGGTCGGTGCGGGAGACGCGCTTGGGAGTGCCGTACCCGGCCAGCCGGAAGAGGTGATCGCGCTCGTCCAGCGACAGGCGCAGGCCCTGTGCGAGGGCGGCGAGCATCTGCTCGGACGGGCGGGGGCCGCGCTGCTGCTCGATACGGCTGTAGTAGTCGGTCGACATGCTGCTGAGTGCGGCGACCTCTTCGCGGCGCAGACCCCCGGTACGGCGACGGCGGGTGCGCGGCAGACCGACATCCTCCGGCTGCAGCGCCTCGCGCCGGGTGCGCAGGAAGTCGGCGAGCTCGGCGCGGTCCATATGCCTACTCCTCTCACGCATCGGGGTGGCCGGAGCCCTCTGTGGGAGAGGCTTCGACCCGCTCCTCGGTAAGCGACGCCCAGGTCAGACGCATTCCCGCCATTCAGCTTCGCAGGTCGGGCGCGGCCGTTGAAGAGCTCAGCCAGGGTCAGTCGGTCCGTGGACAAGTTGCCATCAGCCATACGATATGTGACCTGGATCACGGGACATTGTGTCCCTGGATGTGCCCATTGGCTCCTGTGACGCTGGACGGCATGAACGCCAACAGCGAACTCAGCTTCCCCGCCCCCGCCCACTGGATCGACGGCAAGGCGGTCCCCTTCGACGGGCCCGTGATCGAGGTGGTCAACCCGGCCACCGAGGCCGTCATCGCCACCGTCCCCGACGGCACGGCCGACGACGTGGACCGCGCCGTGGCCGCGGCCACCGCCGCGTTCCCGGCCTGGGCCGCGACCGACCCGGCAGAGCGTGCCGCCGTCGTCCGACGCATCGCGGCAGGGCTTCAGGCGCGCTCCGAGGAGATCGCCGCCACGATCAGCGCCGACATGGGCGCCCCGATCTCCTTCGCCCGCATGGGCCAGGCGGGCCTGCCGGTGATGGCCGCCGAGGCCACCGTCTCCGTCGTGGCGGACTTCCCCTGGACCGAGGAGATCGCGAACTCCCTGGTCGTACGGGAGCCGATCGGTGTGGTCGGCGCGATCACTCCTTGGAACTTCCCGCTGCAGCAGGTCATCACCAAGGTCGTCCCGGCTCTCCTGGCGGGCAACACCGTCGTGCTCAAGCCGTCGGAGGTCGCCCCGCTGGCCGCCCGGATCCTCGCTGAGGTCACCGCCGAGGCCGGTCTGCCCGCCGGGGTGTTCAACGTCGTGCACGGCACCGGTCCGGTCGTCGGTGAGGCGATCGCCTACCACCCGGGCATCGACATGGTGTCCTTCACCGGCTCCACCCGCGCCGGCAAGCGCGTCTCGGAGGTCGCCTCGGCGAACGTCAAGAAAGTCGCCCTGGAGCTGGGCGGCAAGTCCGCGAACATCATCCTGCGGGACGCCGACCTGAAGGACGCCGTCACCCGCGGCCTTTCGAGCGCCTGGACCAACAGCGGGCAGGTCTGCGGCGCGTACACCCGCATGCTGGTCCCGGCCGAGCTGCACGACGAGGTGGTCGACCTGCTCCGCGAGGCGGCCGCCGCGTACTCGGTGGGCGACCCGACCGAGGAGACCACCCTTCTCGGCCCGCTCGCCTCCGAGGCCCAGCGCGCACGCGTCGCCTCGTACATCGAGCGCGGTGTCGCCGACGGTGCCACGGTCGTCGTCGGCGGCCCCGGCCGGCCCGAGGGCCTGGACACCGGCGCCTATGTCCGGCCCACCGTCTTCGCGAACGTCGACCCCGACTCCGTCATCGCCCGCGAGGAGATCTTCGGCCCCGTGCTGGCGGTCATCCCCTACACCGACGACGACCACGCCGTGCAGATCGCCAACAGCACGGACTACGGCCTCAACGGTGCCGTCTTCGGCGAGACGGAGCACGCGCTGGCCATCGCCAAGCGGATGCGCGCCGGGCAGATCGACGTCAACGGTCCGCAGATGAACCTGCTCGCCCCGTTCGGCGGCTACAAGCAGTCCGGCAACGGCCGTGAGATGGGCCGCTTCGGCCTGGAGGAGTTCCTGGAGACCAAGGCCATCCAGCGCTGACCACCCCCACCGCGACGAGGTACGTGATGAGTGAGAACACTCTGGCGACCCGGCTGGCAGCATGGGTCACCGCCCTTGAGTACGACCAACTGCCGCCCCGTGCGGTCGAGATGGCGAAGCTGCTGATCCTCGACCAACTGGGTCTGCAGGTCCGCGGCGCGACCCTGCCCAACGTCCAGCCCGAGCGGCGGCTCGTCGAAGCGATGAAGGCCGCGCCGCAGAGCACGATGGTGCTCTCCGACGCCCGGACGGTCGCCCAGTACGCCGCCTTCGTCAACGGAACCCTGGGCGCCGCCTTCGAGTTCGACGACGTCCACATGTACGCCGCGCACATCGGCTCGGCCGTGGTGCCGACCGCCCTGGCGTTCGGCGAGAGCACCGGTGCGAGCGGCCGTGAGGTGCTCACGGCCGTGGTCGCCGGGGCGCAGGTGATGTCGTTGCTGGGCGCCACCACCTTGCGGGACATGGTCGGCGTGGGCTGGCACGCCTCCAAGATCCTGGGCACGTTCGCCGCCGCGGCGACAGCGGGACGCCTCCTCGGCCTCACCCCGGTCCAACTCACCGACGCCCTCGGGATCGCGGGCAGTGACGCGGGCGGCACCATGGAGTACGAACGGAGCGGCGGCGAGGTCAAGCGGATGCACTCCGGATCCGCCGCCCGCAGCGGCTCCCAGGCCGCGCTGCTCGCCCTGGACGGACTCACCGGACCGGCGACGATCATCGAGGGCGAGCGCGGGCTGTTCCAACTCTTCGCCGACACCCGGGACACGTCGGGCATCGACGGGCTCTGGGACCACTTCCACATCGTCGACACGATCTTCCGGCTGTATCCGACGATCGGATCCGCCGGACCGGCCATCGAAGCCGTAGGTCATCTCCTGACTCACGACGACCTGCCGTGGCGCGACATCAAGGAGATCAGGCTCGGTCTTCCCGCGATCGCGGTCGGGCACGGGGCGGCGGTCACCCGGCCGACCGACATGGTCTCGGCACAGTTCAGTACGGCGTTCAGCGTGGCGCTGCGGCTGGTCCGAGGCCACAACCGTCCCGAGGATTACATGGATCCCGCCCTGTGGGCCGACCCCGATCTGCTCTCCGTCGTCGACAAAGTGGTGCCGTACGCCATGGAGTTCCCGCCGGACGCGCCCTTTCTGAGCTGCCGGGTCGACATCGCCCCCGCCGACGGCCGTGTGCTGTCCCACACCCAGTACGGCGTTCGGGGACACCCCTCGTACCCCGACACCGAGGACGCCGACATCGAGATCAAGTTCCTCGACAACGTCGAAGGCGTCATCAGCGGCCCTGCCGCGCGACAGATCATCGAGGGCACCAACGGACTCGAACGCCTCGACGAAGTGGTCGAGTTGATGAGTCTCACCGGACGGAGAGAGTAATGGCCCGACTGCAAGACCCCGATGCGAAGGACATCCCCGAGGAGGTCGCCCGGTTCCTGGCCGACTTCCCGCCGGACCCGATGTTCAAGATGCTGGCACACTCACCGTCCACCGTTCGGCCCTTCATCGGGCTGGCGCAGGCCCTCTACACCTCGCTGGAACGTCCGGTGCGGGCAAGGGAATTGGCCATCCTGACGGTGGCCGAAGGCGTGCAGTGCGACTTCGTCCTCACCCAGCACGTGCCCATCTCGCGGGACGCCGGCGTGGACGACGAGACCCGCGAACTGATCAAGAACGGGGACCATACGAATCCGGCACTGTCGAAGCAGGACCGTGCGGTGATCCGGTTCGCCGCCGAGGTCGTCGCAGGACCTCGGGTGTCCGATGAAGTCTTCGCCGCGGCGAGTGAGTTCCTCTCCCCGCGCGAGCTCGTCGAGCTACTGCATGTCTGCGGCTACTACTGGACGTTCAGCCATGTCTGCACCGTCCTGGACGTGCAGCTCACGCAGACGTACGCGCAGTTGCAAGGAGAGAGCGGCTGGACGGCCTGATCCCTGTCCATGCCTGGGAGGCCGGAGCCGCGAGGGCTACGCGCGGCGCGGGTTGCCGCGCTGGTGAGCCGGGTAGCGATGCGGCGGTCTTCTGTTTTCTGAGGGGGAGTTGATGTGTCGGGCAGCCTCGCGCCGGCCGGGTGGAGCGGGAGTGAGCGGGGCATGTGGGCCGCTTTCCGCAGGGGGGAGTGGTTCGAGGACGGGGGCGAGGTCAGGGCGTCCGTCGTACGGAGACTGCTGCTCGCCCCGCCGCCCGCCGAGCCGGGACATCTGCCACGGCTGAGACTGAGGGATGTGCGGATCACCGGGCGGCTCGACCTGACCGAGGCCCTCGTAGCCGGCACCCTACGGCTGCGCAACTGCCGCTTCGAGCAGGCTCCTTGCCTCGACGGCGCGTCGCTGGGCGCCCTGGAGATGCGCGACTGCGTACTGCCCGCCCTGTCCGCGGTGGGAGTCACGATCGGCGGGAAGTGCGAGATCGCCGGTTGCCGGGTGGAGGGTCCCATGGATCTCTACGGCGCCTCGATCGGCGGCACGCTGCACGTGGAGAACAGTCGTCTGACCGGGCGGGGTGAACGCCGCGGCGAAGGGGCGCTGCAACTGGTGTGCGCCACCGTGGGAGGGGACATCCAGGCAGGCTGGGGGCTGCGCGTCGACGGCTGCACAGACCTGCGGGACACCTCGGTACGCGGTAGCGTCGTACTCAAGCGCGCCGAGCTGATCAACCCCGAAGGCACGGCCTTCAAAGCCAACAGGCTGCACATCGGCGGGGATTTGAACTGCCGCGGCGGGCTTGTCGCCGAAGGCACCGTCGATCTGTGCGATGCCCGGGTGGGTGGCGGCGCCCTCTTCGAAGGAGCCCTGCTCACCGCAGAGCACGGGCCCGCGCTGCGCGCCCACGGCATAGATGTGGGCGCGGTGTTCAACTGCTGCGACGGGTTCACCGCGCGCGGCAGGGTCACGCTCAGCAGCATCACGGTACGCAGCCGGGTCTCTTTCCAGGACGCCGTCATCGACGTGCCGTCCGGAAGCCCCGCCCTCACCTGCCGCCGCTCCACCGCCTCCGAACTCGCCCTGCGTCCCCGCGAGCCTGTGCGGGGCACTGTCGACCTCAGTCACACCCGGCTGACCATACTGCGCGGCGCACCGGAGAGCTGGCCGGGCACGGTACGCCTCGAAGGCGTCCTCTACGACAGCCTGCTGCCCCAACTCCCCGCTGTGCAGCGGCTTCCCCTGCTCGCCCGGGATCCCGAGGGATTCACTTCGCAGCCGTACGAGCAGCTCGCCGCCGCGTACCGCCTGCACGGCCGCGACGCCGACGCGCGCACGGTGCTGCTCGCCAGGCAGCGCCGGCTGCGCGGCACCCTGCCGTGGCCGGGGCGGGTGTGGAGCAGGCTTCAGGACGTCACCGTCGGATACGGGTACCGGCCGATGCGCGCCGTGTGGTGGCTGTGCGCGATCATGTTCAGCGGGACCCTCCTGTTCACACGCTGGCCCCCGCAGGCGCTGGCCCCTGGCAAACCGCCCCGCTTCCAGGCCGCGATCTACACCTTCGACCTGGTGCTCCCGCTCGTCGACTTCGGGCAGGAGCAGGCGTTCAGCCCAAGTGGCGGGCTGCAGTGGGCGGCTGTCGTTCTTGTCTGTCTGGGCTGGTTGCTCGCGACGACGGCCGCCGCGGGAGCCAACCGCATGCTCCGCAGGTCCTGACCCCGGAAGTCATGAGGCGGCGGACAGATGCGGGGGCGGCGCCGACCGTCACTTCGAGACGACGCGGACAGGCGGGGCGCCGAGGTCGGCTCCTGTCGTATCGCGGGGACCGGGCCTTCGGCGGCGGCGGACCGGACCCCGCCGCACCACGCGCCGGTGGCGGCCACGGCGGTGCAGCGCGACCAGCGTGACGAGCGCACCCAGCAGCACGCAGCAGGCCGCGAGGCGCAGGCCGAGGTCGTAGCCCGCCAGGAACGCACTGCGCGGATCCGTACCCGTCCGCAGTTCGGTGCGCTCACGGCGGGTGAGGACCACGCCGACCAGCACCACGCCGAACACGCCGGAGACCTCACGTGCCGCGCTCATCAGGCCGGTGGCCATCCCCGTGCGCGCCCGAGGGACCTCGGCGAGTGCGCGCACGGTCAGGGGAGTGGTGAGCGCGGAACCCGCGCCGATCAGCAGCAGACCGGGTTGCAGGTCCCAGTACTCCGCGTGCGCCCCCGTCCCCGACACGTACAGCAGGCCGACCGCCACCGTGCCGAGTCCCAGCGCGATCGAGACGTGCGCGCCCAGCCTCCGTGCCGCCCACTCGGCCAGCGGGGTGCACAGGAGCAGCGCTCCGGCCAGCGGGAGGAAGGCGAGGCCCGCCCGGGTCGGCGAGAAGCCCAGGATCCGCTGGAGGTAGAGGGCGGTGAAGAAGAAGACGCCGTTGACGCCGATGCCCCAGAGCATCTGTGCGAGCACCCCGCCGGTGAGGAACCGGTCGCGCAACAGGCGCAGTTCGATCAGTGGCCGCGCGGTCCGTATCTGGACGACCAGGAACACAGCGGCGGCGATCGCCGACGCACCCAGGCACAGGGGCACGGGACGGCTGTCGAACCCGTGCTCGCCACCGCGCACGAGACCGTACGTGAGCAGGTAGAGGGAGAGGACCGAGAGGAGGACACCGGGCAGGTCGAGACCCCCGCGCGCGGGCTCGCCCGACCTGGCGGGGACGGCGGACACCAGCGGCAGGGCGAGCAGTCCCAAGGGTACGTTCAGGGCGAACACCCAGCCCCAGGACCACTGTTGGGTGATGAACCCGCCGACCACGGGCCCCAGCGCCAGTGCCACGGCCAGAGCCGCCGTCCACAGTCCGACGGCCATCGAACGCCGACGGGCGGGCAGATCGGCCGCTACGACAGCCAGTGAGGCGGGGATGACCAGAGCCGCCCCGACCCCTTGCACGGTACGGGCCGCGATGAGCGTGCCCCCGCTGTCCGCCAGGGCCGCCGCACCCGACGCGGCAGTGAAGACCACGATCCCGGTCGCCAGGACGGATCGTCGACCGAACAGATCGGTGAGCCGTCCGCCGGGCAGCAGCAGCGCGCCGAAACTGAGTACGTAACTGCTGGCCACCCACTCCAAGTCACCGACACTCAGGCCGAGTTCGCGCTGCACGGTCGGCAGGGCGACGTTGATCACCGTGTTGTCGAGCGTTGTGATGAAACCGGTCAGCGTGAGCAGCGCAAGGAGCGCGGACAACCGTGCACGTCCCACCGTCGCTCCCTCCGCGAGGCCTCCTGCGTGGTTACCGGGCGTCTTGCTGCGTGACTCGTGTTCGGCTTCCGTGTGGCTTTCTGCGTTGCACGGATTGTCGGCCGCGTGACGTCGCCGTGGCTCTGCACCGGGCGCCGAATCGGGACCCGGTCTTTGTCAGCGAACTGACAGAAGGGATGTGACGAACTGTCAGTACGTCGTCTAACCCGACGGCGTCTGTTGGCGGAACCTGGTGCCTCACTCGCCTGTCGCCCGCCCCAGCGAGGCCCCCACCCTATCGACGCAACAGCACGACCGCCCCCACAAGTTGGAGCCGCCATGACCAACGCCCCGCCCGCTGCCGACGCGTCGCTGACGGAGCACCTGCGGCACTGGGCCCGCCACCGGCCGCAGCAACGCGCCTTCAGCCACGTCCACTTCCCCGACATGACATCGGCAGGACTGCACCGCACCCTCGGCTGGCGGGCCCTGGACGCCCGCGCCCGTGCCGTGGCCGACCGGCTGGTGACACTCGCCGCACCCGGAGACCGGGCCGCCCTGGTCATGCCCCAGGGGCTCGACTACGCGGCGGCCTTCCTCGGCTGCCTCTACGCCCGGGTGATCGCCGTACCGCTCTTCGGCCCCCAACTCCCCGGCCACGAAGGAAGGCTGACGGCCGTCCTCGGCGACTGCGAACCCGCCTGCCTGCTCGCCGACGCCGCCACCGTCACCTCGGTGGAGGCGTTCGTTCTCGACCACGGACTGCCTGTGGTACCGGTAGTCCCCGTCGATCAACTCCCCGTCCAGCGGTTCGCCTTCGACGAAGCCGAAACTTCAGCGGCCCCCGACGACATCGCGTATCTCCAGTACACCTCGGGCTCCACCCGGGCCCCCGCCGGCGTGATGATCAGCCACGCCAACGTCGTCGCCAACGCCCGCCAGGCCATCGACGCTCTCATCACGGACCCCGGGACCTCCACGACCGTCGGCTGGCTGCCCCTCTTCCACGACATGGGGCTCGTTCTCAGCATCGCCGCGCCCGTCGTGGGCGGCTTCCCCTCCGTCCTGATGGATCCGGTGGCCTTCCTCGAGAACCCGGTGCGCTGGCTGCGCCTACTGGGCTCGTACCAGGGGACGATCAGCGCCGCGCCGAACTTCGCGTACGACTACTGCGTGGCCCGTATCGACGCGGCCGCGCTCGACGAACTGCGCCTGGACCGCGTAAGGGTCCTGATCAACGGCAGCGAGCCGGTGCGGCCGGGGACGATCGACCGCTTCCACACCACCTTCGCGGCCGCGGGCCTCGACCCGGCAACCCACTGCCCGGCGTACGGACTGGCGGAGGCCACCGTCTTCGTGACGGCGGACGGGTCCGCCACCATGCCCACGACGGTGCTGTGTGACACTGACGCGCTCGCGGAGGGGCGCATCGAAACCACCGCCATACAGGGAGCCGAAACCACCTCCGTTCCGGGTGCCGAGGCAACCTCGGACCCGGGCGCGGAGGCAACCTCGCCCCCGGAGGCGGAAGACACCTCGCAGCCGGACGTGACCTCGCTCGTCTCGTGCGGCGCGCCCGTCGGGCAGGAACTGCAGATCGTCGGCCCGGACGGCGAAGTCCTGCCGGCGGACCACGTCGGCGAGATCCGGCTGCGCGGGCCGAACATCGGGCGCGGCTACTGGAAACGTGCGGACCAGCCCTTCTGCGATCCGGAGGGCCGACTGCGCACCGGCGATCTGGGCGCCCTGCACGAAGGGCGGCTGCTGGTCACCGGCCGTCTCAAGGACGTGATCATCGTCGACGGGCGCAACCACTACCCCCAGGACATCGAGGAGACCGTGCAGACCGCTGTGGACCTGGTCCGCCGTGACCGGCTCACCGCCTTCGGGGTGTCCCGCGCGGACGGCACGGGAGAGGAACTCGTCGTGGTGGCCGAGCATCGCCGGGACACCGTGCCGACAGCGGAGGCCACCCGGGATGTGGAACGCACCGTACGAGCGGCCGTCTCCGCGCGCCACGGACTGCGGCTCGGGACGCTGCTGCTCGTCCCGCCGGGCTCCGTGCCCCGCACGAGCAGCGGAAAGGTGGCCCGGGCGGCCAGCCGGGCGCGCTATCTCGACGGAGGGTTCGGTCCCCGATGAGCCTCTCGCACAGGGAGATTCGCGCCGTGATCGTCGGCCGGCTGAGCTCCTGGTACGGCTTGGAACCCGGCGAGATCACCGACGACCGGCCGCTGGCGGAGCTGGGGCTGACCTCGCGCGACGCGGTGGCGCTGACCTCGCTGCTCGGCGAGCTCGCGGGACGGCGACTGCCGGACACGCTGCTGTGGGACACGGGCACGATCGACGCCCTGGTGGAACGGCTGACGGAGGAGAGGCGGCGGACCGCGCCCGCGAAAGCCTCGCAGGCGGTGGGGACTCGGGAACCGGCAGGAGCCTCGCAGGGGGCGGGGACTCGGGAACCGGCAGGAGCCTCGCAGTCGGTGGGAACTCGGCAGCCGGCAGGGACCCGGCAGCTCCCTTCGCCGGCCGTTGCCGTCGTCGGCCTCGGCTGCCGATTCCCCGGCGGCGTCGACACACCCGACGCGTACTGGCGCCTGCTCACCGAGGCCGGGGACGCCGTCGGCACGGTCCCCGCCGGCCGCTGGGAACCGTCGGCGCACGCCGAGGTCACCGCACACGGCGCCTTCCTCGACGACATCACCGGCTTCGACGCGGAGTTCTTCGGCATCGGCGCGCACGAGGCCGCCGCCATGGACCCGCAGCACCGCATGCTCCTCGAAGTCACCCGCGACGCCCTCGATCACGCGGCCCTGTCCGTGACCGAACTCGCGGGCACCCGCACCGGCGTCTTCGTCGGCATCAGCGGTAACGAGTACGCACATCTGACCGCCGCCGCCCCCGACGCCTGGACGGCCACGGGCGGCGCCCTGAGCATCGCGGCAGGCCGTCTTTCCTACGCTCTGGACCTGCGGGGCCCGAGCCTGGCCGTCGACACGGCGTGCTCGTCGTCGCTGGTCGCGGTGCATCACGCCGTGCGGAGCCTGATGACGGGGGAGAGTGACACCGCGCTCGCCGCCGGGGTCAACCTGCTGCTGACGCCCGCCGTCACCCTCGCCTTCGAGCGGGCGGGAGCGCTCGCGCCGGACGGCCGCTGCAAGGCGTTCGACGCCGCCGCCGACGGGATCGTCCGTGGCGAGGGATGCGGTGTCGTCGTACTGAAGCGGCTTTCGGACGCCGAGGAGGACGGCGACCGTGTCCTGGCGGTCATCCGGTCGACAGCCGTCAACTCCGACGGCCGGTCCAACGGCCTCACGGCCCCCAACGCCGAGTCCCAGCGAGCACTCCTCACCGAGGCGCACAGTGACCCCACGACCGTGGACTACGTCGAAGCCCACGGCACCGGAACGGCACTCGGTGACCCCATCGAAGCGGGCGCCCTCAGTGCGGTGCTCGGCGCCGGCCGCGACCTCGATCAGCCCTTGCTCATCGGCTCGGCCAAGACCAACCTCGGACATCTGGAGGCCGCCGCCGGAATCGCCGGGCTGATCAAGACCGTACTCGCCCTCCACCACGGCGAGATCCCTCCCCAACTGCACTTCACCCGCCCCGGCCCCCACGCCGACCTCGACGCACTCGGCCTGCGCGTCGTCACCGCGGCCGAGCCCTGGCCGCGCTACTCCGGGATGGCCACCGCGGGCGTCTCGGCCTTCGGCTTCGGCGGCACGAACGCGCATGTAGTCCTCACCGAAACCCACACCCACACCCACACCCACACCCACACCCACACCCACACCGAAACCCAAACCGAACGCCGTACGAGCCCCCGCCCCACGGGTCCGTCCGAACAGCCCACGCTGCTGCTGCTCGACGCACCGACCATGGAACGGGTCCGCTCGTACGCGGGCGAACTCGCCGACTGGCTCTCCGGCGCCCCGCGCGTGCGCGACGCCGATCTGGCCCGCACCCTCGCGGGCCGCACAGGGCGCGGACGCCACCGCGCGGCCGTCGTGACCCGGGACCGCTCCGAGATGGCGGACGTGTTGCGGTGCCTCGGCACGGGTGAGCCGTCCCCGCACCTGGTCACGGGCGAGGGAGCAGCGGGCGGCGCCGTGTGGGTCTTCTCCGGCTACGGCTCCCAGTGGCAGGGAATGGGACAGCAACTCCTAGCCGCGGAACCGGTGTTCGCGGACGCCGTCGAGCGAATGGAGCCGGTGCTGCGCCGGCACGCGGGCGTCTCCCTGAGCGCGAGCCTGACACCGGACGCCGACCTGTCCTCACCCGCCGTCGTCATGCCTGTCCTGTACGGCGTCCAGCTCGCGCTCGCCGAACTGTGGCAGTCCTATGGCCTTGAGCCCGCGGCCGTGATCGGGCACTCGTTGGGCGAGATCGCCGCGGCGGTCGTGGCGGGGGCGATCGACTCGGTGACCGGGGCGCGGATCGTCGCCGTACGCTCCCGGCTCCTCGCGGGACTGACGGGCGGCGCCATGGCCGTGGTGGACCGGCCCGAGGGCGACATCAGCGTGCTGGCCCGGGGCCTGCCCAGCGTCCAGGTCGCCGTCCATGCCTCGCCGGTGCAGAGCGTGGTGACGGGCTCCGCCGGGGATGTGGCGGAGCTGGTGGACCGGGTGACGGCGGAGGGCGGCTTTGCCCGCTCCCTGAGTGTGTCGGGGGCGGGGCACTCACCCGAAGTCGAGCCGTTGCTCGGTGAGTTCGCGCGGGAACTGGGCGAGGTGCCCTTCACGGACCCCGTCTGCCGGCGCTACTCGACCGTGCTCGACGACCCCTGGAGCACGGCCCCGTACGACACCGCGTACTGGGTGGCGAACCTGCGACGGCCCGTCCGGTTCGCGCAGGCCGTGCGCGCGGCGGCAGAGGACGGCCACCAGGTCTTCGTCGAAGTCGCCCCGCACGCGACGCAGTTGCATCCGCTGACCGACACCCTGCCCGAGGGCTCCCTCGTCGTCCCCACCCTGCGGAAGAACACCGACGACGCCCTGACCTTCCGCACCTCACTCGCCACGCTTCTCGTGAACGGCGTACGGGCAACGGGACTGCGCGAGCGGCTCTCCGGCCGCATCGTGGATGTACCAACGCCTCGTTGGCGCCACCGTCGCTTCTGGTTCGGTGAGGAAGCCGACGTTGTTGCGGCGCCGGCTGCCCCGGCGGCGCGCGACGCGAATCCTGTGGAGCGGCTCCGCAGTTGCGTCGCCGGGGTCATGGGGTACAGCCCCGACCGGATCGATGCCGACGTGCCGCTGACCGACCTCGGCCTCGACTCCTTGACGGCCGTGCGGATACGAGGCGTGGTGGAGCGGGAGTTCGGGGTCAGCGTCGATCCGGGGACCCTCCTCAGACAGGGAACCCTTCGGGCGGTGGCCGAACTCCTGTCCGTCGAAGGAGCGTTGAGCGAACCAGTACTGGGCGGACCCGAGTCGCGCCGACCTGTACCGCGCGAAATCGAACCACGCGAACCCGAACCGCGTCTGACCGACCCAGGTCCCGATGACGCCGGCGCGACTCCGCTGCGCGTCTTCGCCGCCACCGCCACCGCCACCGCCACCACCGGCCCCGGGACTCCGCTCTTCCTCGCGCACGCCGCCGGAGGCACCTCCGCCGTGTACGCCCGTTTGGCCGAACGCCTCGGTGGACAAAGGCCGTTGTACGGATTCGACCGGCAGGCCGACCCCGACGACGTGCCGGGACGTGCGGCGGAGTTCGCGCTCCGTATCAGGGAGGTGCGGCCCAACGGGCCCTGGAACGTGGGCGGATGGTCGTACGGCGGTGTCCTCGCGCAGGAGACCGCCCGGCTGCTCACCGCGCACGGCGAGGTCTCCGCGCTCGTCCTGCTCGACTCGGTGCTGCCCCTGCCGGCGCCCCCTGGCCTCAGTTCGGCAGATCTCGCACGGCGCCGCTTCGAGGACTTCGCCGCGTACGTGGAGCGCACGTACGGCGTACCACTGGACCTGCCGTACGACGAACTCGCCGCCCTGGACGACTCCGCGCGGATCGACCTCGTGATCAAGATGCTCGGCGCATCCGTGGCACTGCCGCCTTCGGCGCTGGAGCACCAGCGGACCTCGTACCTCGATCTGCGCAGCGGGGAACGCCACCGGCCGGGGCCGTACGAGGGCCGGACGCTGCTCTACCGGGCGAGCGAGCCCGCCCCGCACACGGTCCGCGACCTCCGCTACGAGCGCGACGACACGACGCTCGGCTGGGACGCGTACTGCACCGACCTCACGGTCGCGCCGGTTCCCGGCCACCACCTGTCGCTGCTCGACCCACCGGTCGTCGACGCGCTCGCCCAGCTGCTGACCCGCGACCTGAGCGATTCCTGACCCGCAGCTTCAAATCGAGGAGTAGACCCGTGCCCGTATCCCGCCCCACGCGGAGAACCGTCCTCCGCGCCGCCATGGCCTCCACAACAGCGCTGGCGGCCACGGCAGTCGGTGTCACCCAAGCAGTGGGTGACAGCGCGCGTATCACCGCCGAGAACTGGCTCGACAGCCGGACCGTCGACCTCACGGTCGCCTCACCCGCGGTGGGCGCGTCGCTGCCCGTTCGTGTCGTCCTGCCGACGGGATACGCCGCGCAACCCGACCGCACCTGGCCCGTCCTCCACCTCCTCCAGGGTGCCCACGACGACTACACGTCCTGGACCCGGGAGACGGACGTCAGCGACTTCCTCGCCGGGCAGGACGTGATCATCGCGATGCCCGCGTCCGGGCCCACCGGTATCCCGACCGCCTGGTGGAACTACGGGCTGTCCGGTGCCCCGGACTACGAGAAGTTCCAGGTGGACGAGGTGATGGAGCTGCTCCGGCAGCGGTTCCGGGCGGGTGGCAGACGCGCCGTCGCCGGGGTCTCCACCGGCGGCTACGGGGCGCTGGCGTTCGCCGCGCGGCGCCCCGGCGTGTTCGGTGCGGCGGCCTCGTACAGCGGAATCCTGGACACGACCGCGCCGGGCATGCCGATCGTGGTCGGTGCCATCGTGGCGCGGGAGTCGCTGTTGCCGCTGACCCTGTGGGGGAGTGTTCTGCTCAACAGAGGCAACTGGGACCGGCGCAACCCCTACGCGCAAATGAGCTCTCTCGCGGGCACCGGGCTGTACCTATCGCAGGGCAGCGGCCTTCCGGGCGGTGCCCCCGGCGACCTCCAAATCGACTTCTTCGAAGGAAGCCTGTGGAGCCAAGCACACAGGTTCACCGAGCAGTTGGAGGTGCTGGGCATCCCGGCACAGGTGCATTTCTACAGCGGCGGCTCGCATGCCTGGCCCTACTGGCAGCAGGAGTTCAAGTCCTCGTGGCCGACGCTCGCCGCGGGTCTCGGCCTCGGCTGACCCCACTGACCTCTCCGGCCGCACTGGCCCTTCGAAGGAGAAACGACATGGATGTCCTGGCCGAGGCCGTCGTGGCGGGAGCCCCCGCCGCCGAACTCGAACGCCTCCCGCTACCCGCCCACTTCACGGCCGCCCACCTGAGGGCCGAGGACGTCGGCGGCTTCACCGGCGTCGCCGACAAGGACGTACGCAAGACGATCCACATCGGCTCCGTACCGATGCCCGAACTCGCCCCGAACGAAGTCCTCGTGGCCGTCATGGCGAGCGGCATCAACTACAACACGGTGTGGTCGGCGATGTTCGAGCCCATCCCGACCTTCACCTTCCTGCGGCGGTTCGGGCGCGAGGACCGCTGGGCGGCCCGGCACGACCAGTCGTTCCACGTCCTCGGCTCCGACGCGGCGGGCGTCGTCGTGCGCACCGGCTCCGGGGTGCGCAGATGGCGGGTCGGCGACCATGTCGTCGTCGGCCCTACGTACGTGGACGAGGAGGAACCGGCGACACACGCCGACGGCATGCTGGGAACCGGGCAGCTGGCCTGGGGCTTCGAGACCAACTACGGGGGACTGGCGCACTACTGTGTCGCGCGCACCAGCCAGCTCCTCCCGAAAGCCGGCCGCCTGAGCTGGGAGGAGGCGGCCTCCAACACCCTGTGCGCGGGCACGGCGTACCGCATGCTCGTGAGCGACCGCGGTGCCCGTATGACCCAGGGCGACATCGTGCTGATCTGGGGAGCGGCGGGCGGCCTCGGCGCCTACGCGGTGCAACTCGTCCGCAACGGCGGAGGTATCGCCGTGGGTGTCGTCAGCAGCGAAGCGAAGGCGGAGTACGCCCGCGAGCTGGGCTGCCAACTGGTGATCAACCGCGAGGAGATCGGCCTCACGGGGAGCGAACCTGCGGACCCCGCCACCGTCGGCAAGCAGCTCGGCAAGCGCATCCGGGCCGCGACCGGCGAGGACCCGCACATCGTCTTCGAACACGTCGGGCGGGCCACCTTCGGCGTCTCCGTCTTCGTCGTCCGCCGTGGCGGAGCTGTCGTCACCTGCGGCTCCAGCACGGGCTACCTCCACGAGTTCGACAACCGCTACCTCTGGATGCGACTCAAGCGTGTCATCGGCAGTCACGGCGCCAACCTGCACGAACAGGCCGCCGTGAACCGTCTCCTCACCCTCGGCCACATCGCCCCCGCCCTCACCGCCACCTATCCACTCTCCGACACGGCGGAGGCCGCCCGACTCGTCCAGAACAACGCCCACATGGGCAAGATCGGCGTCCTTTCCCTGGCCCCCGGTCCCGGCCTCGGCATCACGGACACCGAGCCGCCGGAAGCGCTTAGCGCTTAGCGCCGGGTGTCAGGCGTCGGGCGCCGCGTGGACGCGCTCTCCTCCCACATAGGTCAGCGCGACCTTCGTCGCGGAGATCGCCTCCGTCGGCCCGGCGAACGGGTCGCTGTCCAGGACCACCAGATCCGCAAGGGCCCCCACCCGTACGCTCCCGGTCTCGTCGAGGTGGTTCGCGTACGCCGATCCCGCGGTGTACGCCGTCAGCGCAGCCGTGAGGCCGATGCGCTCGGCGGGCAGGAACACCGGGCCCCGCTCGTCCGGGGCCACTCGGTTGACGGCGACATGGATGCCCTGGAGCGGGTCGGGGCTGCTGACCGGCCAGTCGCTGCCGGCCGCGAGACGAGCCCCGGAGCGCAGGAGCGCCCCGAACGGGTACTGCCACGCGGCTCGTTCGGGTCCGAGGAAGGGGATGGTCAGCTCGTCCAGCTGTGGTTCGTGCGCGGCCCACAGCGGCTGGATGTTGGCCGTGGCACCGAGGCGCGCGAACCGGGGTACGTCGTCGGGGTGCACGACCTGGAGATGGGCCAGGTGCGGACGCGTGTCGCTCGGCCCGTTCGCCTTCCGCGCCGCCTCCACGGCGTCCAGCGCGTCGCGTACGGCCCGGTCGCCCAGCGCGTGGAAATGGCACTGGAAGCCGAGCGCGTCCAACTCGGTCACGTACGCAGGAAGTTGGGCCGGGTCGATGAAGCTGGTGCCCCGATTGGCGGTGGCGCAGCCGCACTTGTCGAGATAGGGGTCGAGCAGCGCGGCCGTACCCGTCTCGGCGACCCCGTCCAGCATGAGCTTGACGCTCGTGGCGCGGAACCGGCCGTGGCTCAACGCGGCCCGTCGCTGGACGAGTTCGGGAATCTGCTCGGCCCCACGCTCGCGGTCCCACCACAGAGCGCCGACGACCCGCGCGGTCAGCGAACCCTCGCGGGCCGCCGCCAGATAGGCCTCGGACGGATCGTCCATCCCGAGGAACTCCCCGACCAGCGCGTCCTGCCAGGCGGTGATGCCGAGCGCGTGCAGATGCCGTTGGGCATGCAGCAGGGCGGCGAGCCGATCCGCCGGGGTGGCCGGCGGCGTGAGCCGGCCGACGTACTGCATGGCCCCTTCCTGAAGCATCCCGATGGGCTCGCCCGACGCGTCCCGCTCGAACCGGCCGTCTGCCGGATCGGGCGTGTCCCGTGTGACACCGGCGAGTTCCAGCGCGCGGCTGTTGACCCAGGCGCCGTGGTGGTCGCGGTTGGGCAGATACACCGGCCGGTCCGGTACGACCGCGTCCAGCAGCGCCTTCGTCGGCGTACCGCCCTCGAAGGCCTCCATGGACCAGCCGCCGCCGGTGATCCACTCCCGGTCGGGGTGCGCGTCGGCGTACGCCCGAACGACGGCAAGCGTGTCCCCGGCCGTCTTCGCCCCGGTCAGGTCGCACTGGGAGAGCTCCAGGCCCGCCGGCACCGGGTGGATGTGCGCGTCCTGGAACCCAGGCAGGAGCAGCCGTCCGGCGAGATCGACCACTTCGGTCCGCGGGCCGATCAGTTCGTGTACCTCGGAGTGCCCGAGCTCACCGAACCGGGGAACGCACGCCCGTCACAATGAGGGGCGACCAGCCGTCAAACCCGTACGACGTCCACCAGGAGGCTGCTCGATGACGAACCCACCCGCCCGCACCCCCAAGCAACGCAAGCAGGACACCCTCGACCGGCTGGAGCACGACGAGGACACCTGGGTGTCCACGGCCGCCGCCGACGGGGCAAGCCCGTACCTGATCCCGCTGTCCTTCCTCTGGGACGGCGAGAACCTGCTGCTGGCCACGCCGGCCGCGAGTCCGACGGGCCGCAATCTGCGGACCACCGGCAAGGCCCGCCTGGGCATCGGTCCGACCCGGGACGTGGTCATGATCGAGGGCACGGTGCGGACGCTGGAGCCCGCCGAGCTGCCGGACGGAGTCGGTGACGCCTTCGCCTTCAAGACCGGCTTCGATCCACGCCAACTCTCCACCCCCTACCTCTACTTCAGCGTCACACCACAGCGCGTACAGGCCTGGCGCGAGGCCGACGAGATCGCCGGCCGCGACCTCATGCGCGACGGCGAATGGCTCGTGGCCGACTGAATCCGCCGTACGGGGTAACACGGGAAGGCGAGGCAGCAGACGCCCGGGGAGGCCGTCGGCGCCCGGGAATCCGTACGGAGGAAGCATGACACTGGTCACGGCAGGCGTGGTGGTGCTGGACTGCGCCGAACCCGAGAAGCTCGCCGCCTTCTACAAGGAGCTGCTGGACGCCGAGGAGACGGACGCGAACGCGAACCGTGTGGAGATCAGGGGCACCGACGGCATCCGCATGGCGTTCCGCCGGGACATGTCGGCGACGCCGCCGAGCTGGCCGCGCCCCGAGAGCTCCCTCCAGGTCCACCTGGACTTCCACGTGGACGACCTCGACGAGGCCGAGCTCAGGATCATCAGCCTCGGCGGGCGCCCCATCGAGACGAAGGACCCGTCCGGCCCCTTCGAGGAACGGGGCTACTCCGACCCGGCCGGACACTCCTTCACCTTGCGCTACGCGGCGACGACGGCACCGAAGCAGGACTGACGGCACTGACGGCCGGGAACGGCCGCTGAGCCGAACCGGGCCCGGCAGCCGAAGAACGCCGCTGAAGCCGAAGCAGGACCGCCGGCCGCGTACGGTCAGGGGCGCCCCCGCGCCGGAACCCTCTCGCCCTCGGGCACCGGGCCCGGCGCGGTGCCGTCGCCGAACGGCCGGCCGCCGAGCTCCTCGCGGTGATGGGGTGTCAGCCAGCCGGACGGGTCGGGTCCGAGGGGGACGATGCCGGTCGGGTTGATGCCGGTGTGGACCTGGTAGTAGTGCCGCTTGATGTGATCGAAGTCGACCGTGTCACCGAAACCCGGCGTCTGGTAGAGGTCGCGGACGTAGCCCCACAGCACCTGATTCTCGGTCAGCTTCCAGAGGTTGCATTTGAAGTGGCCGTGATAGACGGCGTCGAAGCGGACGAGCGTGGTGAACAGCCGGATGTCCGCCTCGGTGATCGCCTCGCCGACGAGATAGCGCCGGGCGCCGAGCCGCTCGGTCAGGAGATCCAGCCGCCGGAAGACACCGCGGCAGGCCTCCTCGTACTCCTCCTGGTGCGACGCGAAACCCGCTCGGTACACCCCGTTGTTGAGGTCCTCGTAAACGTCTGCCATGACCTCGTCGAGCTCGTCGCGCAGCGCTGCCGGATACAGATCCGGCGCGCCGTCCCGGTGCAGGGCCGTCCACTCGGTGGCGAAGTCGATTGTCAGCCGCTGGTAGTCGTTGGTGACCAGCTGCCCGCTGGGTACGTCGACGAGCGCGGGCACACTGACGCCTCCGGGGTAGCCCGTCTCCCGCGCGTCGTAGGCCTCGCTGAGGAAGCGGATGCCGAGAACGGGGTCGCGGCCGTCCGGGTCCAGGGTGAACCGCCAGCTGCGGTCGTCCTGGATCGGATCGGTGATCGCCAGCGACAGAGCGTCCTTCAGACCGAGGAGACGGCGCGAGATCACCGCTCGGCTCGCCCAGGGACAGGCGCGGCTGACGACGAGCCGGTAGCGGCCCGCCTCCACCGGCCAGCCGTCCCGGCCGTCCGCCGTGACACGGTCCGCGAAGTGGCTCTTGGACCTCTTGAACGCCTTCTTGCCGTACTCGGCGTTTCCCTCACCTTCGCTCATGACGCCTCACTTCCTCGATGTGCGATGTGCCGCGATTCGGGTTCTCAGGTGCATGCGTTCCCCGATTCCCGCCGACTCCACGGTGTGAGGCGAGTGGGCCTGGGAATTCGGCCCGGATGAGCAGCGAATCGAAGGACCGACCGGAGCAACCGGAGCAACCAGATCAGCCGGATGGGTCGGATGGGTCGGACGGGTCGGATGGGCGGGACGGGTCGGATGAGTCACCCGGGTCGGATGAGTCACCCGGGTCGGACCGCAGGACCCGGGTGACCGTGCTGGTGGCGCTGGGCGCCAATCTGCTGATCGCCGTGGCCAAGGCGGCGGGCGGTCTGATCTCCGGCTCGCCCGCGCTTCTCTCGGAGGCCGCACACTCCGTGGCCGACAGCATGAACGAGGTCTTCCTGCTCGCCGCGCTGCGCCGCAGCCGCCGTCCCGCCGACCGTCGGCACCCGTTCGGCTACGGCAAGGAGCGGTTCTTCTGGTCGTTGCTCGCCGCCGTCGGCATCTTCGTGATGGGCGGCTGCTTCTCGTTCTTCCAGGGCTTCGAAGCCCTCAGAAACGGCGCTGACGAGTCGTTCAGTGGTTACGTCGCCGGGTTCGTCGTCCTCGGGGTGTCCCTGCTGGCCGAGGGCGCCTCGCTGCTGCGGGCACTCCACCAGGTGCGCAAACAGGGCGGCAAGGCCGGTCTGCGCGATCCCGCGCTGCGTACGGTCGTCGCCGAGGACGGCACGGCGGTGCTCGGCGTGAGCCTCGCGATGGCCGGGATGGCCTTGCACATGGTCACGGGCCAGGTCGTGTGGGAGGCCTCCGCCTCGCTCGCCATCGGGGTGCTGCTCGTCGGAATCGCCTACCGGCTGGGCAGTGACGCACGCGAGCAGCTCATCGGGCGGGCCGCCGACGAGGAGCAACGCCGCGAGATCCTCGCCGTGCTGGACGCGCAGCCTGAGATCGACAGCGTGGAGGAGCTGTTCACCATGGAACTGGGCCTCGATTCGATCCTGGTGGCCGCCCGTATCGACCTTGCCCCCGGGCTCGACAGCGAGGAGGTCGAAGAGGTCGCCATCCGCATCAAACGCTCCGTCACCGAGGCCGTCCCGCAGGCCGACCACGTCTTCCTCGACGTGACCGACGCACGAACCGCACGGGCAGCCGCGCGTGCGGACGGGGCAGGAGAGAGCCCCGCCGCGACGGGGGGACGCGGCGGGGCCTGATGCTCGGGTGCCCGGCGGGCGGCCGAGCATGCGTGCCGACTCGAAGGAAATTCGGCGCCGGTCAGTCGCTCAACGGCTCCAGCACGAACACCGGGATCTGCCGATCGGTCTTCTTCTGGTAGTCGGCGTACGGGGGATACGCCGCGACCGCGCGCTCCCACCACTGCGCCTTCTCCTCGCCGGTGACCTCACGGGCCGTGTAGTCCCGGCGCTCGGTACCGTCCTGAAGCTCCAGGTGGGGGTCCGACTTGACGTTGAAGTACCAGACCGGATGCTTGGGGGCGCCGCCCAACGAGGCGACCGCCGCGTAGCGCCCGTCGTGCTCGACGCGCATCAGCGGTGTCTTGCGGATCTTGCCGCTCTTGGCACCCCGGGTCGTGAGAATGATGACGGGCATGCCCGTGTCCTGCAGTGTGCTCCCTTTGGCGCCCCCGGAGCTCTCGTACAGCTCCACCTGGTCGCGCACCCATTGCGTCGGGCTGGGTTCGTACTCACCCTCAAGAGGCATGACTTCTGTCCCATCGTTGCGTCGTACTGGTTCTGTCCCAGCAGAGTTCAACACCAGCACCGGCGCAAATCATCCACACCATTCGCCGAGCGGGGCGACTGGGCACCGAGCGGCGCTCTCGGCTGGCACACCCTGTGACCCGGTAAGAAGCTGCCAGCATGAACATCGACATCTCCATCTCCATCGACAAGGACGTCTGCATCGGCGCTGGGCAGTGCGCCCTCGCCGCCCCGGGCGTCTTCACCCAGGACGACGACGGAATCAGTGAACTGCTGCCCGGCCGTGAGAACGCCGCGGGCGACCCGATGCTGCGCGAGGCGGCACGAGCCTGCCCCGTCGGAGCCATCACGGTGTCCGACGCCTGATCACCACCGCTATCGCCCACGCCACCGCTATCGCCAACGCCACGGTTATCGCCACCGCCACCACAGCCGCTATCGCTATTGCTGAGCCGCCACCAGCAGCCGCGCGGCCTCACCCGCCTGCTCGGCCGGATCCGCGTTCCCCGTGATGCCCGCGGTGACCATGGCTCCCTCGGCGAGCAGATACAGCTGGTCGGTGAGCGGGGCGGGGAGCTCGGCGTCAGTCACGAGATCCGCCAGGTACTTCTTGAACGCCTGCTTGTGGGCGCGGACTTGGGCGTTCACGCGCGGTGACGTGGCGCCGAGTTCACCGTACGAGTTGATCCAGGCGCAGCCGCGGAAACCGGGCTCCGCGAACCACAGTCCCAGCCAGTC
This sequence comes from Streptomyces sp. NPDC093544, assembly GCF_040683495.1. Classification (NCBI taxonomy): domain Bacteria; kingdom Bacillati; phylum Actinomycetota; class Actinomycetes; order Kitasatosporales; family Streptomycetaceae; genus Streptomyces; species Streptomyces sp. NPDC093544. The sequence continues at coordinate 251,231 of NZ_JBFBEA010000014.1, forward strand.
GAACACCGCCAGGACGCGCTGCTCGGGCTCGCCCTGCCGGTCGACGTGCTCGGCCAGCCGCTGCCGCCAGCGGATGTCACGCCGCTCCAAGTACGCCACCACCAGCTGCTCCTTCGCGGGGAACAGCTGGTAGAGGCGCTTGAGGGAGACCCCCGAGGCGCCGCGGATGTCATCCATGCCGACGGTCTGGACGCCACGCCCGTAGAACAACTCCTCCGCGGCGTCCAGCGCCTGCTCGCGGGCGAGACCCAGTGCCTGTTCCCGGGCGAGGTCCAGTGCCTGCCCGCGCGCGGCTGTGCTGTCCATGTACGGGCCAATCCTTGACGCGAGAACCATCGTTCTCTACGTTAGCAGTCAGTAGGGAGAACGCTCGTTCTCCCCCTGTTCCAGGGAGACTCCATGACCGACCGTCCGCCCCTCCCGCCGTTCACCCGCGAGACCGCCGCCCAGAAGGTCCAGGCGGCCGAGGACGCCTGGAACACCCGCGATCCCCACAAGGTCTCGCTCGCCTACTCCGAGGACTCGGTCTGGCGCAACCGCGACACCTTCGTGACGGGCCGCGCCGAGATCGCCGAACTCCTGACGGCCAAGTGGGCGCGCGAACTGGAGTACGCCCTGCGCAAGGACCTCTGGGCCTTCGACGGCAACCGCATCGCCGTCCGCTTCCAGTACGAGTCCCGCGACGCCGACGGCCAGTGGTGGCGCAGCTACGGCAACGAACTGTGGGAGTTCGACGAGCACGGCCTGATGACCCGGCGCGAGGCGAGCATCAACGACGTCCGGATCGAGGAGAAGGAACGCCGGATCCTCGGCCCCCGCCCCGACACCGAACGCGGGGACACCTTCCCTCTTCACTAGGGTCTCCCAGGTGAGTGAACACGTGGAGAAGCCCTTCCTGTATCTCGTCGTCTGCGCGGCCGGTATCGCCTCGGACGTCGGTGAACTGATCGGCGCGGCACAGGAGCGGAACTGGGAGGTCGGCGTCTTTGCCACCCCGCAGGGCCTCGGTTTCATCGACGTGACGGCTGTCGAAGCGCAGACGGGCCGTCCCATTCGCTCCGCCTGGAGGGCCCCCGGCGACCCTCGGCCCTTCCCGGCCCCGGACGCGGTGGCTGTTGCGCCCGCCACCTTCAACACCGTCAACAAGTGGGCGGCGGGGATATCCGACACCCTCGCCCTGGGGACTCTCTGCGAGGCGTACGGACTTGGTGTCCCGATCGCCGTACTGCCCTGTGTGAGCGAGGCGTTGGCGGCGCACCCCGCCTATCGGGCGAGTGTCGACCGGCTGGGCGGGATGGGCGTCCGGTTCGGCGCGCCGTACTCCGGGGAGGCCCAACAGGACGGCGGGCGCCCGGAGTTCCGCTGGGAACGGGTGCTGGACCTGCTGACTCCTCGCACGTGACGGTGAGGCCGACGAGCGTGCCCCCGGTGAACACGGTCTGGCCCTGGGGCATCCAGTAACCCGCCTTGGAGACGACGCTGGAGCAGGCACTCTTCGTCCTGGCCGCTGGGCAGCGGTCCCGTCGCCACGGCCCGCCCGTCCTCCCACGCCGGACCGTCACCTGAGGGCAGGAACCTCCCGAGTCCCCGGCCCCCGGCTTACGGCCTGCGGAAGATCGTGATGGAGTGACCCACCTCGTCGATCGCCGTGCTCCCTTCGAGCAGCGCCGCCAGCCGCCCCTCGGCCTTGGCGATCGAGGAGTCCGACACGACAAGCAGACCGTGCACCTCGCCCGGCGGCGCCGTGCGCGGGTCGTCCGCCTCGATGCCGTAGTACGACGGCTCACCGGCGCCCTTGTAGACGAGCCAGACCCGCTCCTGCGGGTAACGCTCGTCCAGGCGGTCGGCGAGAAGGCCCAGGTCCTGGCCCCAGTCGACGTTCGAGTCGTGCAGCCGCAGACGGGTCTTCGACGGTCCGCCGAACGCCTCGTTCGAGTAGGGCAGGTAGTACGGGTACGTGCGCAGCGAACTCACGGCGACGAACAGGACCAGGGCCGCCGTGACGGCGTACGCCCATCGCCGGCGGAACGTGACGACGGCCGACGCCGCCACCGCGAGGAACAGCGGCAGGAAGAGGGCGTAGCGGACGCCGAGGTCACGGGAGCCGCTCATCGCCGCGGCCAGCAGCAGAGCCGACGGGATCAGGAGGTACGGGGCCGCGGGCCGCAGCCGGGGAACGGCGACCATGGCCACCGCGCCGGCCGCCCAGAGCACCAGCATGCCGAGCGGCGTCTTCACCAGCAGCGCGGCCGGCAAGTAGTACCAGAGCGCACCGCGATAGTGCCGGCCGAACAGGAAGCCGTCCCACGTGTGGTTCTCGTAGCCGAACTGGACGAGCATGCCGTCCCGGAACGGCTGCGGGAAGGGCAGCAGGCCGCTGAGGAGCGCGCGCGGTCCATGGATGGCGGGGAGGTCTCCCGGCGTGGTCCAGCGCAGGCGCGGGTCGACGACGAGGTACGTCGCCCACACCACGGCCAGGGCCACCAGCGCGACACCGGACACCGCGACCACGGCTCGACGCGCCTTCGCGCGAGTGCCGAGACCGGGCGCCCGCCAGACGGACACGACCGCCAGGAACAGCAGCACCGGAACGGCGGGCAGCATGCTCATCTTCGTGGCCACCGCCGCACCGAGTGCCGCCCCGGCGAGCGGGAGGTGGAGCAGTGGACGCCGGCGCGCCCGCCACAGCAGCCACACCGACGTGAGCAGGAATCCGCACGCCGGTACGTCGAGGGTGGCGAGTGAGCCGTGCGCGATGACGTCGGGCGAGAAGGCGTAGAGGGCGAGAGCCACCAACCCGCCCGCACGACCGACGAGTTCACGGCCGAACGCGAGGACGACAAGTCCGAACAGCAGCGTCAGCACGATCACCGGCAGCCGGGCCCACAGCATCAGCCGCCAGGGATCGTTGCCCGACTCGTACAGCACACGCTTTCCCAGGGCCGTTTGATCACCGGTGAAGTCGGCGTCCAGGTGCGGGTGGGCGAACACCAGACCGCTGGCGATGATCAGCTTGCCGAGCGGCGGATGCTCCGGGTTGTAACGCAGGCTGTGCTGCTGGACGTAGACCACGGCTGTGCCCACGTACACGGGCTCGTCGATCGTCGGCGTCTGCCGCACGGCCGTCGTGACCATCGCGGCCGCCATCTGGGCCAGTAGCGCGACCACCGCGAGCACGAACAGCCACTGCCGGGGCACGGGGAAACGCCTCGGCGGCCGCCCGGTGTTCGCCGACAGGCGTTCGTGCTGCTCGTCGACGTGCAATGTCACCATGCCCTTTGGTACGTCCACTTCGTAGGCCCCCGTTCACCCGAGGGCACCTGTCTTCGTGTGCTCGTCGGTCCGCCGGAGGTGGTCATCGGGTGGTCATCGGGTCCTGCGGACATAGTCCTTGTCGCCGGGCGTCGACACCATCACATCCCGACGCACGATGCTCAGCCGGTCACCGAAGCCTGAACAGGCCTTGCGCAGACCCGTGTCGGTGTACTCGATGACGACCACCCGGTCGTTGAACGCCTTCGCGTACACCCCGCACTCGTCGTACTCGCCGCACTCCTCCGCCACCGCGAAGTCGAGCCCGGCCCGCTTCCTGAGCCCCGCCAACTCCGCGGTGTTCTTCTGGCCGATGGCGAGATGCCGGGCGTGCGCGTGGGCCGAGAGCAGGGTGATGAACGCGGTGGCGTCCGCGGAGGTCAGCAGGTTCCGGGAGCGGGCGTAGCTGTCGTAGTTGTCCGGCTCGATCGCGTCGAAGCCCTTGTTCGCGCAGCCGTCGATCCACCGGTTGACCCGCGCGGCGACGCGCTTGCGCTTCGCCGCTGTGCGGATGTCGAGCAGCGCCTCGTCCCAGTCGTCGTCGACGACGACTTTGCCCCGGCTGTCGCGCAGCAGCAGGTCGGCGGGCCACTGCTTCTCCTCGCCCGGCTGGACCTGGAAGGCGTTGACGTAACAGATGTTGTAGAGCCCGGGCGCCGGGGAGGCCGAACGGTCGCGGCTGACGATGCGGACACCGGTCGGCGGGGGATAGGCACCGCCGATCTGGTAGTCGAACCCCGCGTGCAGAGGCGGGAGTTCGACGGCCGGTGGGGTCGAGGCGGGCCTGGAGGGTGGGGTGGAGCTTGGGCTTGGGCTTGAACCGGGTGTCGGGGTACGGGTCGGTGTCGGCGTGCGGGTCGGCTTCGAGGTCACGGTGGGGGTCGGGGTCGGACCCGACTGTCGCGACGCGGCGTCCGCGCGGTCACCCTTGCTCTCGTCCTCGCCGGAAACACAGCCCGCGAGCAGGGAAAGCGCCGCCAGGACGGCGACGGTCCCGAGGCCACCTACGCGGGCAGCACGGTTGGCGGACATGTCCGCTCCATCAATCGCGAGTACGACCCCGCCTCGGACGCTCCCGCGATCCTGGCGACTTTGGCCGGACTTGAACGGTGTCCGCTACCGGCTGGGCGTACCTCTGCGTACCGGGTCGCAACACGGCACCAGGTGATCCAAGCGTGCGGGTCCGCCCGCGTCAAGTGCCCGCTTCCGGGCGGTACGTCGGTCACGCGCAGAAGGATCAGTGCGGGGCCGGCGCCGCGAACTCGGTGCCGCAGGGGCCCGCGCCCTCGCTCTCGGGCAGCGGGACGGGTTCCCCGCTCATCGTCAGCGTCCGGTAGAAGCCGCCGATGCGCCGGGTGGAGCGGCCGACGTAGTGACCGATGAACGAGCGGCGGAAGCGGTCGGTGCTGAGGTTGGGCCCGGAGCCGTGCACCAGGCTGCCGTTGAAGAACAGCACGTCGCCCGGCGCCATGTCGACGGGCACGGCGGCGAGCCCTGGCGGCGGGGGCACGTAGTCGCGTACGAAGGACAGCTCCGCGTCCGCCTCCTCCGGGCAGAACAGGTCCATGCGGTGCGTGCCCGGCACGACCTCCAGGCCGCCGTTCTCGCGGTCGATCACATCGCAGGCGATCCAGGCGGCCACACAGGTGCCCGGCTCGACCCGCAGATAGAAGTTGTCCTGGTGCAGCGCCTGGCCCCGGGCGCCCGGCGGCTTGAAGTAGAACATGCTCTGCGCGGCCAGGACTTCCTCGCCCAACAGCGCCGCCACGATGCTCCCCAGACGCGGGTCGAGGAGGCGGCGCAGCGAGAGCGTGTTGATGCGGTGCGGGTGGAGGACCCGGGGATAGACGTGCAGCGGATCGGTCGGGCCGGCGGCCTCGGTGGCTCGGGGCTCGAAGTGACCCGGCACCGGGCCCGCGGCGTGCAGCGCCGTGAACTCCGCGCACAGCGCGTCGATCTCGGTGCCCTCGAACAGCCCGCGCACGACCGCGAAGCCGTCCTCCTCGAACCGGTGGTGCAGCCCGCTCATCTCCGTGACCGTCATCCGGCTGTCCCTTCTCGGCTGCGTCCACGATGCCTCACGCCAGGTCGCCGCGCCCGTCGGCGAGGATCTTCCGCCGGCGTCAGTGGGGCGGCAGTGTCGTGACGTCCGGTGCCGGTTCGGGCCAGACCAGCAGGACGGGGCAGGGCGCGTGGTCGACCACGAAACGGCCCTCCGGTCCCAGACTGCGCGGGCCGAGGTGGGACCGGTCGCCGTCACGGGCCAGTACGAGCAGGTCGGCGCCCTCCGCGGCGGCGACCACCTCCCGCTCGGCGCGCCCGGTGCGCTCCAGCCGGGTGCAGGGGCTGCCCAGCCGCTCGGCCGCCGCGTCGAGGAGCCGCGTCGAGGATGAGGTGCCGAGGTCCGCCAGGCTGTCTCCGGGGTCGCGCTCGGAGTGCGCGCGGCCGAGCAGCCCGGCGAAGGCGCCGTGCGCCAAGCCGGGGACATCGGGCTCATCGACGTACAGCAGGACCACGTCCGTCGCGTGCGGCGCGTGCCGGTGTACGGCGTCCACGCACGCGGGCCACGTTCCCTCGACGAGCCAGACGATCACCCGCATACGTGTCAGCCTCCGATGACTTGGAGTGAGAGCCACAGGGCCAGTACGGCCGGGATCAGCGCGGCCGGCACGGCGATCAGGCCGAGCCGGGTGAACTCCTTGAGATCGACGCCATGGTCGTGCTGGTGCACGATACGCCGCCAGAGCAGGGTCGCCAGGGATCCCGCGTAGGTCAGATTGGGGCCGATGTTGACCCCGAGCAGGACGGCCAGCGCGGGGCCGGGTCCGGACGCGGCGGCCAGCGGGATCAGCACGAGGACCGCGGGCAGATTGTTGATCAGGTTGGCCAGCACGGCGGCGAGTGCCGCGATGCCGAGCAGCGCGAGCAGGCCGCTGCCTTCCGGGAGCAGCCGCCCGAGGGCGTCGGCGAGCCCATGGTCGACCACTGCCCGTACGACGATGCCCAGCGCGAGCACGAACGCCAGGAACGCCGGCGCGGTGGCACGCACCACGCTGAGCGGGGTGGCCCGTCGGCGGACGAGGGCGCGGACGGCGAGGACCAGCGCCCCGGCCGCGGCCGACCACGCGGGATCGATGCCGAGCGCGGAGGCGACGACGAACCCCGCCAGTGTGCAGCCCACGGTGATCAGCGCGAAGAGCGGCATGGCGGGCGGCTCATCGACGTCCGGCGTCGGCATGGCCGCCGCGCCCAGGTCGCGTGCGAAGAAGCGCCGGAAGACCACGTACTCGGCGCCGATGGCGACCAGCCAGGGGAGGACCATCAGCGCGGCGAAGCGGGTGAAGCTCAGACCGCTGGCGCTGAACGCGAGCAGATTGGTGAGGTTGGAGACCGGCAGGAGCAGCGAGGCGGTGTTCGAGAGATGGGTGCAGGCGTACACGTGCGGCTTCGGGCGGGCACCCATCCGTGCCGCGGTGGCGAACACGACGGGCGTGAGCAGCACGATGGTGGCGTCCAGGCTGAGCACCGCCGTGATCGCCGAGGCGAGCCCGAAGACCGCGGTCAGCAGCCGGCCGGGACGGTCCGCCGCCCAGTGGGCCATCCACGCTCCGCAGGCCCGGAAGAGCCCCTCGTCGTCGCAGAACCGGGCGAGCACCAGCACGGCCGCGAGGAAGCCGATCACCGGTCCCAGATGCGCGGCTTCCGCGACGGCGTGGTCCCAGGTGATCGCACCGGTGACGATCACCACGGCGGCGGCCGGAACCGCCACGGCCGCCTCGGGCCAGTTGAAGGGGCGGATCACGGCGCAGGCGAGCACCGCGACGAGCAGGACGACGGAGAGGGTTTCGGCGAGCGGGGCGTTCAGGGTTCGGTCCTCCGGGACACGGTTCGTGGTGCCCCTTCATCAAATCAGGCCGACCGCGGCAGGCCCGTACCAGGGAGTTTCGCGGGGCCAGAAAGCCCGTCCCTGGGCGGATTTCCTTCCGGGCCGTCCGCCGTCAATCCTCGACCAGTGTCAGCTCTGCCCAGATCGTCTTGCCGTCCGCCGTGTGGCGGCTGCCCCAGCGTTGCGTCAGCTGGGCGACCAGCAGGAGTCCTCGGCCACCCTCGTCGAAGGTCCTGGCCCGGCGCAGATGCGGTGCGGTGTGGCTGCTGTCGGAGACCTCGCAGATCAAGGTGGTGGCGTCGTGGATGAGGCGCAGCCGGATGGGTGGTTCGCCGTACCGGATGGCGTTGGTGACCAGTTCGCTCACCACGAGCTCGGTCGTGAAGGTCGCCTCGCTCAGGCCCCAGTCGTTCAGCTGAGCGACGACCTGCTTGCGGATCGGCGCGACGAGAGCGGGGTCGGCGGGAATGTGCCAGGTCGCCACCTGGGACGCGGGCAGCCCGTGGGTACGGGCGAGCAGCAGCGCCACGTCGTCCGGGGCACCGCCGACGGGAAGGAGCGTCCCCAGGATCGCGTGGCAGGCTCCTTCCAGGGAGTCCGAGTGCCTCTCCAGCGCATCGCGCAGAAGCTGATGGCCGGCGTCGATGTCCCGCTCGCGGCTCTCGATCAGGCCGTCGGTGAACAGCGCGAGCACCGTGCCCTCGGGAAGGTCGAGTTCGACGGACTCGAAGGGCAGCCCGCCGAGGCCGAGCGGCGGTCCCGCGGGAAGCCCGATCTCCCGGGCCGGGCCGCCCGGCGGAAGCATGACGGGCGGCGGGTGGCCCGCCCTGGCCAGGGTGCAGCGCCGGGAGACCGGGTCGTAGACCGTGTACAGGCAGGTGGCGCCGACCTCGCCGGTGGTGTCGTCGGCGCCGGCCTCCGCGGACAGCCGTACGACGAGGTCGTCGAGGTGCGTGAGGAGCTCGTCCGGTGCCAGGTCGATGTCGGCGAGGGTGCGCACGGCGGTACGCAGCCGCCCCATGGTCGCCGAGGCCTGGATGCCGTGGCCCACCACGTCGCCGACGACCATGGCGACCCGCATCCCGGACAGCGGGATCACGTCGAACCAGTCGCCGCCCACCCCGGCACGCGCCGCGGGAAGGTAGCGCGAGGCCGCGTCCACGGCGGCCGTCCGGGCCAGTGACTGGGGAAGCAGACTGCGCTGGAGGGCCAGCGCGGTCTCGCGCTCGCGGGAGAAGCGGCGGGCGTTGTCGATACAGACCGCGGCCCTCGCCGTGACCTCTTCGGCCAGCAGTATGTCGTCGGGGGTGAAGGGATCGACGCGTTGGAACCGGTTGAGGACGGCCACCCCGAGGGTCGTGCCCCGGGCTCGGATCGGCACCGACATCGTCGCGTGGATGCCGTACTCCCTGACGCGCTCGCTGCGCGCCTCGTCCCGGGCGAGCCAGCCGGCGAGCGCGGCGGCGGCATCGGCTGTCACGATCGTCCGGTCGGCCGTCAGGGAGTCCGCCTGGGGCGAACCCGCGGGGTAGATGTCGATCTGCCCGGGCTTGACCACCGGCTCGGGGGATCCGGGGCGGACCGACTGGTGTGCCGCACGGCGCAGCGCGACCGGCGCCCTCGGCGGTCCCGACTCCCGCTCGCCCCCGTCCTCCGGGGGATCCAGCAGGTCGATGCTGACGAAGTCGGCGAGGACGGGAACGCAGACGTCAGCCAGCTCCTGGGCCGTCCGTGTGACGTCGAGAGTGGTCCCGATGCGGACGCTGGCCTCGTTGACCAGTTGCAGGCGCTCCCGGGCCATGTAGTGCTCGGAGAAGTCGTGGGCGGTCAGGCACACACCGCGCACCCGACCCTCGGCGTCGATCAGCGGCGCGTACCGTCCGAGCCAGGCGTGCGCGCGTTCTTCGCCGCCTGCCCGCACGTACCCCTGTGACTCGCGTCCTTGTCCCGACTCGAGCACCCGGCGCAGCTCGTGTTCGATCTCCTCGCCGTCCAGATTTCCGCCGACATCGGGTGTCGTGAGGCCACGGATGCGCGCGGCCGGGAGTCCGAGTACGGCGGCCATCGCCTGATTGACCCCGTGCAGGCGCAGCCGGTCGTCGTAGACGGCCGTGGCACAGGGGGACTGCTCCAGGGCGGCCGTCATCAGGAAGTCGTCCTGCGGATCGGGATCGCCGTCGTTCAGCGGGGTGAGTACGAGCCAGTCGCTGCTGCTCTGCTGAGGGGGGCCGTGATGGGCGAGCAGCCACACGGACAGCGTGCGGCCGTCGCGGTGGCGCAGATCGACGGTGCCGCTCCATCGGTCGTCGGCAGGACTGGGCAGCGGGACGGTGTTCCCGGTGGCCAGCAGGTCCGCGGCGGGCCTGCCCTCGACCTCTTCCGACGCATAGCCCAGCAGGCGGCGGGCCCCCTCGCTCCAGCGGATCAGGGTGCCGTTCACGTCGATGACGGCCCGCGCCGTGGCGGACCCACCGAGGGGTGCTTCCGGGCTCATCTTCGCCACTCCATTGCGCACACTCACAGTGAACAAACGCGCCACTCGTGTTCCAGCGTAGTGCGTGGACGGTATCCGCACCCAAGACAGGGCCTCCGTACTCGGGACACGGTCTCGGTACCCGCGGCCACGCCATGCCCACTGGACCGATGCGCATGGCCTGGTGTTTTCGGGCCTCTGGTCACGCGCTGGACGGAAGCGGGTGCCGGACTTCTGGCGGCTACACTTGTCGGCCCGTCAGAATTTGGCTTTTTACGATCAGTTGTGATGACTTATGGGCCCTTGATGAGGGAGAGCCGCCCTGACGACGGTCACTCGAAGATCGATATTGATCGCAGGAACCGCCTTACCGGCGGCCGGAGCGCTTCCGGGCGCCGCCGACGCCGGGGCCGCGCCCCGGGCCGACGCACGGTCGCCCTGCGCGACGGCTGACCCCTCGCGACGGCCGACCCGGGCGGCGTCACCGACCCCACCGGCGCGTACGAGAGTGCCACCGCTGCCCGGTTCAAGGCGACCACCCCGGCTGCCGACTTCGAACCCGACCCTGGGCCGAGCGCCACGAACTCCCCCTTGACGGAAACGAGTTACTCCGGATGCCCGACCCACTCCCCGTGGCGATGCTCGACGGCGACACGGCCACCGGCTGGTCCAGCGCGTTCTGCAAGTCGGCGACAGCCCTGCCGCCCGCGTGGAGGTCTCGTCCACCGTGGACGCGGCGCACAGTCTGTCCGCGTCGGACGAGGCGGAAGGCCGGGACGGTGAGCGATGTGACATGAGGCGGCGAGAGGTGACGTACGTCTCGCGGGGTCTCGCGCGGCAGGTACCGCACCGCATCGTCGCTGAACTGGGCGTATTTACGAGTCAGTACCCGGGCGGTACCTTGAGGGCATGCCAGCTCTCAATGTGGAGTTCAGCGATCGCGAGCTAGAGGACCTGAGGCAGATCGCCAAGGAGCGCGGTACGTCGATGAAGGCCTTGGTGCGGGAGGCGGCCGCGGCCGACATCGTGCGGCACCGGGCGTTGCAGGAAGGCGCGGAGGTGTTCCGCCAGTTCTTCGCGGCGCACGCGGGGGAGTTCGCCGCCGCGTTCCCCGAGGACGAACCGCCCCGCAAGGGCGAGGGCCGGGCCGCCTGACGCATGGCACCCGTCATCCATATCGATGTGCCCTGGCTGCTCCAGCGCCACGAAGAGGTCCTGCCCGACCAGCCCACGGTCAACGACTTCTCGGCGCTCGCCGCCGCCGTGGCCCGGCACCGCGTCGACCCGCCCCGCCTCGGTGCCGACTCCGACCCGGCCTGGCGCGCCGCGGCTCTCCTGCACACCCTGGCCCTGCTGAAGCCTCTGCCTGCCGCCAACGCCCGCTTCGCCTGCGCGGCGGCGGTCGCCTACATGTTCGTCAGCGGTGTCGGCATCGACCCGCCGTACGGAGCCCTCGTCGACCTCGCCCGCGATCTGATCGACGGCAAGACGGACGTCTATGGCGCGGCGGACCGATTGAGGTCCTGGCAGATCTGAACACTGGCCGGTGAGCGGATCTGAACACTGGCCGGTGGGCGGATCTGAACACTGGCCGGTGAGCGGATCTGAACACCGGCCGGTGAGCGGGCCGGCCGACCCGCCCTCGGGGCCGCCGACCGAGGGCGGGAGGATCAGGGTCGGCGGCCGGTTTCGCGCGGGAGAGCCGCCGTACCGCGCGGGGCCCCCGAGAAGGGCCGGTTCCAGTGGACCGCCCGGTTGCGCGCGCCGGGAGCGTGCGCGGGCCACCGGCGCGTGCACGCCGTTCACACGGGGCGCATGAAATTTCGAAAGCCGGTACGAGTCGCGAGAGTTGCCGACCGGATCTGACTTTCTCTCACTGAGACGGAAGTTACTCAAGTGTCTTGTTGGTCATGAGCGTGTTGTGCGAAGGTGACCTTCCTGTGCTGGGCCAATGGCCGGGTCCGAATCGCTGTTCGCTATTCAAGGCTGTCGACGAGCTCGAAAGGTTCTTGGCGACGGTTGTCGTTACGGACTTCGCCCCGGCTGTTTTCCCGGTGCTCCGCCATAAAGGTATGAACCAATCAGGAGCTCCTTTTCGGCGGTGAAGGAACTTCTATGTGCCACCTTGCGCCTTGGAAGGAACCCGCTCTGTGCCCACCCCCCACCCCCCACGTCCTCCCTATCCTCCCGGCGGCGCTCCCGGGGAATCCGACGAGAGCCTCGCCGCACAGCTGACAGGCCGGCCGGAGAGCGAGACGGCGCACCCCGTCGCCCTTCTGATGGCCCGGCACTGGCAGCCGGCGTACGACTACTCGGTCATCTGCCTCGCTTCCTCGGCGAACGTCGCCTCGATGGTGACCGCGGCCTCCTTCCACCGGATACTCGACCGCCTGACGCGCGGCGAGTCCGGTGTCGCAGTGCGGCCCCGGCTTCTCGTGGCCGTTCGGGACACCGTCAGGGAGTGGGCCGCGGAGGACCGGATAACCGGTGTACTGCCGGACCTGAAAAAACCCGCCGGGGGCCGCGGTATGCGGGCCGCCAAGTCCATGACGGCCGAAAACCGGAAGCTCGCCGAGCGCGCTTTCCAGACGCTGCAGCCACTCGCCCAGTGCCTGCTGTGGCACACCGAGGTCGAAGCCGAGGACATATCCGTACCGACCGGTCTGTCGGGCATGGATACCGACACCGCGTCGGCCGCTCTGGAACAGGCCCGTGAAGAATTCCGTGAGGGCTGTGTACGAGCCCACCGGGAACTCGCGCCGACCAGGGAATGCGCTTTCCACAACCGGTTGCTGGACGTTCCGATTCGCCGCGGCGGCGCCTTGCTGCCCGATGTCCAACAGCATCTGACGGAGTGCCGCTACTGCCGTTTCGCCGCCGAGCAACTGAGCCATTTCGAGGGCGGGTTGGGTGTTCTGCTGGCCGAAGCGGTACTCGGCTGGGGCGCCCGGCGCTATCTCGACTCCCGCCCCGGGCGCGCGCAGCAAGGAGGGCGCCCCCGAGGTGGATCACCGCTCGCCGTCAGGCGGCAGGGCGGCGGTGGCGGACTCCCGGAGAACGGTGGACGTCATCGTCTGCTGTCCCAGATCCCCACCCCGCGTGGCATGCCCCAGCCCGCACAGCGGCACGCCAAAGCCCTGATCACCGGAGCGGGCGTGGTCTCGGCCACCCTGCTCGTGACCGTTCTCGCCACCACTCTGTGGTCGGACGACGACCCGGGAGCCGACCCCACGGCCTCCACGGGCGCGAGCAGCGCCCGCACGCTGTCACCCGAGCCCGGCTCGGCGTCCCCGCCCGCCGCGTCCCCGCCCCCCAACTCGGCGGGACTCCCCACGAGCACCGAGCAGACCCGGTTGCGCAACCTCGCCGCCGACCTGTGCCTCGACATCCGGGGTGGCGAGGCGAAGTCCGGGGCCGAGACCGAACTGGCCGTGTGCTCCTCCGCCTGGACCCAGCAATGGTCCTACGGCGGCGACGGCCTGTTGCGCAGCGTCGCCGACCCCGAACTGTGCCTGGACTCCCGCGCCGACGACGGTTTCGTCGTGCTGGAGCCCTGCGCCGCCGAGAACGCGGCGCGCGGTGCCGACGTGCGCTACGACCTCACCGCGCGGGGCGAGTTGCAGCCCCGGTGGAGCGACCGGCTCGCTGTCGCGCCCGATTCCGCGGACCCCGGGTCCGAAATCGTCGTCAAGGTCAGCGACGGCTCCGACGCGCAGCGGTGGCAGACCGACTCCTCGCCGGCCAACCCCGATTCGCTGTCGATCTCGGGCACGACCAGCCCTTCGCAGCCCACGGACGGCCCGCCGTCCGCCGGCGACAGCCCGCCCGAACCACCGGACGGGCAGGCGCCGGGTGAGCAGCCGCCGGGTGAACCGCCTCCCGGCGCACAGCCGACGGGCGTGCCGGTCGCTCCGGAGGCGACCTCGTCGGCGCCCTACGAGGAACCCCGCTCCGTGACGGTCGGCGACAACGCGAGCCCGAAGCCCGTGCTGCCTCTCCTCGCGCAACTCGACGCGGTGATCAAGGGAATCGGCCTGTAGGGGTCAAGCGAGCGGGCGTTACGAGACGACGTCCCGCGGCGGCTTGCCGTCCACGAAGGCGCCGGCGGTCCGGACGGCCGCCGGCGCGATCCGCACGCGGGTCTCGCGCGCGACACCGGCGACACCCGTGACGCCCGCGACATGCGGGGAGAGCACCATGTTCGGGGCCTTGAGCAACCGCAGGGCCGGAGTGGGCGGTTCGGGGTCGAAGACGTCGATGCCGGCTCCGGCCAGGGCGCCCGTCTCCAGTGCGCCCGCGAGGCCTGTCCGGCGCGGATCAGGCCGGAGGAAAACGGCGGTGCCTCATTGACGCAGATGGGCGTGCCAGGCCTCGCATCACAGGCGTGATCCGCCGTACAGGCCCGACGGGGCGCCCTGGTCGATCAGGGCGCCCCCTCGCCGTGTTGATGTCATGCGGATTCGTCGATCAAGTCGTCAGGGCCGATGTCGGCGGGGCGGGAGTGCCCGGACAGGGCGAGCGTGAGATCGAACTCGGCGAGCAGACAGCGGATGACGTGTTCGACGCCCGCCTGACCGTCGAGGCCGAGCCCGTAGGCGTACGGACGTCCGACGAGGACGCCCTGCGCGCCGAGGGCGAGCGCCTTGAAGATGTCGTCGCCGGTGCGGATCCCGCTGTCGAAAAGGACGGTCAGCCGGTCGCCCGCCGCCTCCACCACACGGGGCAGTGCGTCCGCCGCCGCGACGGCGCCGGCCACCTGACGGCCGCCGTGGTTGGAGACGACCACGCCGTCCATCCCGGCACTGGCCGCACGACGGGCGTCGTCCGGGTGCACGATGCCTTTGAGGACGATCGGGCCGTCCCAGTTCTCCCGCAGGAACTCCAGGTCGGGCCACGTCTTGCCCGGGTCCGCGAACATGCCCACGAAGTGCATCACGGCCGCGTTCGGGTCCTCGTGCACCGGCTTGGCCAGGCCCGCCTGGAACGCCGGGTCGGTGAAGTAGTTGGCGGTGCCCACGCCGTGCAGGAACGGCAGATACGCCTGGTCGAGATCGCGCGGCCGCCAGGCAAGCAGGGGAGTGTCGAGGGTGACGAACAGCGCGGTGAACCCGGCCGCCTTCGCCCGCCCCAGGAAGCTCCGGGTGACCTCGCGGTCCTTCGCCCAGTACAGCTGGAACCAGCGCTCCGCGTCACCCATCGCCTCCGCGACCTGCTCCATGGGTGTGCTGGAGGCCGAGGACAGGATGTACGGGACGCCCTGCGCCGCGGCGGCCCGCGCGGCGGCGGACTCCGCGTCCGGGTGCATGATCGACAGCACGCCGACGGGCGCGAGGGCCAGGGGTGCGGGCAGTGCGCGCCCCAACAGCTCGACGGACAGGTCGCGTTCGTGCACATCGCGCAGCATCCGCGGCACGATCCTCCGCCGTTCCAGAGCCTCTCGGTTGGCCCGTGCGGTGGTGCCGTTGCCTGCGCTTCCCGCCACATAGCCGACCGGGCCGGGGCCGAGCCGCTGCTCCGTGAGCTCTTCCAGCCGGGTCAGGTCGGTGGGCAGCCGGGGTACGACGCCCGTCATCCCGTTGAGATAGATCTCGTACTGGAAGTCGGCCCAGTGCTTCGCCATCCGTACGTCCCCGCCTCTCGTCCCTGAGATCGCGCTGTACGGGCTCGATCCTTGCGACTGGGACAAGATCCGTCCACTGTGGTGCGCGGATCGCGCGGCTGGGGGAAGCAGTTGTTCGCCCCCTCCGCCCCTACCCGTCCCTTGATCCTGGGGCTCCGCCCCAGACCCCGCTACGCGGGGTTCAGCCCGTCCGGCGTTTGAGGACGAGGCCGTCCAGGCCGAAGCGGGGGTCTGGGGGCGCAGCCCCCAGGTACGGGACGGGTAGGGGCGGAGGGGGCGAAAAAGCACTCAGCGCGTCGACACCGGCGGTACGGACGCCCGAGTTGACGACGGCTCCGCTCCGGGGCCGGTGATCGCCGGCACGGGGACGTCGACCGTCCGGGCCAGTCGCGCGCCCTCGGGTCCGTACACGGCCCGGGGTTCGGGGAAGATCCACAGCAGGGAGAGGAAGAGGATCGCCGCTACGGCCAGCGACAGCGGGAGGCTGATGTCGACGCCGTTGGCGAGGTCACCCAGCGGGCCTACGAACTGGCCGGGGATGTTGGTGAACAGGACGCCGATCACCGCGGACACCCACCAGGCCGTCAGACCGCGCCAGTTCCAGCCGTGGGCGAACCAGTAACGGCCGCCGCGCTGGCGGCGGTTGAAGACCTGGAGTGCGTCCGGGTCGTACCAGCCGCGCCGGGTGTAGAAGCCCAGGATCATCACGACCATCCACGGCGTGGTGCACGTGATGATCATCGTGGCGAAGGTCGAGATGGACTGCACCAGGTCGAACCCGAACCGCCCGACGAAGATGAACGCGATCGACACCGCACCGACCAGCACGGTCGCCTGGACCCGCGACAGCCGCGGGAACACGGAGGAGAAGTCGAGCCCGGTCCCGTACAACGACGTCGTTCCGGTCGACATGCCGCCGATCAGGGCGAGCAGACACACCGGCAGGAAGAACCAGCTCGGCGAGATGGCCAGCAGCCCGCCCACGAAGTCGGGGGCCGCGGGATCGACGTACTCCGGGGCCTTCGTCGCGATGATGCTGGCGGTCGCCAGGCCGAAGACGAACGGCAGCAGGGTCGCGATCTGGGAGAGGAACGCCGCCCCGATCACCTTGCGACGCGGCGCGTCGGCCGGGATGTAGCGCGACCAGTCGCCGAGGAACGCACCGAAGGAGACCGGGTTCGACAGGACGATCAGCGCCGAGCCGATGAAGGAGGGCCAGAACAGCTCCTGCGTCGCCGAATCGGCGGAGGCCGTGAAGGTTCCGGCGTACGACGGGTCGAAGTCACCAGTGAAGGCGATCGCGCCGAGCAGGAACAGGACGGTCGCCGAGGTCACCGCGATCTTGTTGACGAACAGCATGAACCGGAAGCCGTACACGCACACCGCGAGGACCAGCGCGCCGAACAGCGCGTAGGCGACGACGTACGACAGATCGCCGCGCGGAAGCCCGAAGAGCCGGTGCGCGCCGCCGACCAGGGCGTCGCCGGAGCTCCACACCGAGATCGAGAAGAACGCGATGGCCGTGAGGAGGGACAGGAACGAGCCGACGATCCGGCCGTGCACGCCCAGGTGCGCGGAGGAGGCGACCGCGTTGTTCGTGCCGTTGACCGGGCCGAACACCGCCATCGGGCACAGGATCAGCGCGCCGACGACCACTCCGAGAAGGGTCGCGGCGAGCCCCTGCCAGAAGGAGAGGCCGAAGAGGATGGGGAAGGCCCCGAGGACGCAGGTGGAGAAGGTGTTCGCACCGCCGAAGGCGACCCGGAACAGGTCGAGAGGGGACGCGGTGCGGTCCGCGTCGGGGATGCGCTCGACGCCGTAGGTCTCAACCTCGGTGAGTGACGGGGGAGCGGTGGTCGGGGAGTTGTCGGACAAAAGTGCTCCAGCGAAGTGCTGCCTGTACCCGTACGGGCGGTGGAGCGCTTTGTGGCGCGGAGAGAGGGACGGCCGGTCGGCGCCGCTGGGGTGCGCGGCGTGAGCGGATGCCGTCCTCACGGGGTCTGCCGACGCTAACAACGGCTAACACAATGAGCCGAGTTGTCGGTGGGTGATGAGGCAGCAGGCGAGTTTGAGGAATGCTTCGTGCATGTCGGCTCGCCGTTCCCAC